>JBPEWX010000472.1:0-3234 GCA_052032235.1 Ilumatobacter sp.
CGGCGGGATGTGCAGCTCGTCGAAAATGGCGCGCAGGAATTCGTTGACCGTGAGACGCGGGTTGAGGATGGCGGCCAGATCGACGGTCTCGGGCAGGCGCGCGAGGAGACTGCGGGTGAGCGTGGTCTTGCCGGTGCCGACCTCGCCGGTCAGCTGGATGAAGCCGCCGCTCTCGGTGACGCCGTAGACGAGATGGGCCAACGCCTCGGCGTGGCGCTCCGACATGAACAGAAAATGCGGATCCGGGGTGATCGAGAACGGCTTTTCCGTCAGGCCGAAGAACTGGGTGTACATCGTGTGGCGGTCGTCGCTGCGTCGGTGCGCCCCCCGCGGCGGCGGGCGAGGCGCCATGGTACCTATTCGCGTAAGCGGCTGCCACGTTTGAGGATTTGGTCTCCGAAGCGTTCCCGGATCTCGTCCACGGTCTTGTCCACCGCGGCGCCGGACTCGCGCCCGTCGAACAGGCTCAGCTGCTGCGCCTCGATGAGCTCGCCGCAGCCGACGCCGAGCAGCCGCACGCGCGCGCCGGCATGGTCATGCAGCCATTCGCGCAACAGCGCCTGCGACACGGCGTAAATGGCGTCGGTGCCGTCGGCCGGCTCGCGGTCCGCCACTCCGGTCGCGGCGTCCGTTCCGGTCGTCGCGCCCGGCTCGTCGGCATCGTCGGGGCCGTCGAGGGCGCCGGAGTCGTCCATCGAGGCGAGATCGTCGTCGACCATCAGCACCTTCGTGCCGTCGTCGCTGCGACGACACAATCCGACGAGGCCACCCTCGGCATCGACGACCGCGGTACCGTCGGCCACGTCCAGGTCGTCGACGTCGGAGAACGCGACGTCGACCGGCGGGCTGGCGAGCACCGTCACCATGTCGCGATCCCGCGGCCGCCGTTCGGCGATGCGGTGGCCCGGTTCGTTGACGGTCAGGTGGACCAGCACGGTGTCGGCGTTCTCGACGACGATCGAGCCGGCCACGGTCCGACCCGACGGCAGTACCACCTGGACGAGATCGTCGACCGACCGCTCGACCGACGACCGCACGGCGACGGCATAGTCGCCGTCGCCGATGGGCGTGGCGAGGGCAGCGCCCGTGACATCGGCCACCGGCCGCCGGATCGCAGCGACCGTCGGCGCCGCCGTCTCGGCGTCGGCGGACGTGACCGCGGCCGCCGTGGTGGCACTGACGGCGATCGGTGCGCCGTCGCGAGACGGCGTCATGACGAGCACGAACACGCCGAGTGCGACGAGCCCGAGCGAGCCCGTGGCCAGGGCGAACGTGCGCGTGGAGCGCGGTACCTCGATGGCGCGCAGCTCGGCGGTCTCGTCGGCGGCGAGCTCGGACGGGTGACGCCAGCTGCGCTCGTGAGGGGGAACCGGACCGTGCTCCACGAGTTGACGATCGTAGTGAACGTGGAACAGGAGTGGACGTCGCGGAGCCCGGCGGCACGGCTACGATGCCTCTGTGCTCCCACCGGACAGCGGCGACGAATGGCTCGGACTCACCGACGCCGCCCTGCCGATCGGCGCCATCTACGACTGGTGTGTCAGGCCCGATTGTGGTGCTGTGGTGCTGTTCAGCGGCACCGTCCGCGATCACGCAGCCGACACGGATGGTGTGGAGCGACACGACGTTCAATACCTCGAATACGAGGCGTACGACGAGATGGTCGTCCCCAAGCTGGCGGAGATCGCAGCGGAAACGCGCGCCCGCTGGCCGGAGGTCGGCCGCATCGCAATGATTCACCGCGTAGGTCGCCTCGAGCTCGGAGAGAGCTCGGTGGTCTGCGCCGTGTCCGCACCACATCGGCCGCAGGCGTTCGACGCTGCGCGGTTCACGATCGACGCCCTGAAGGTGGCGGTCCCGGTGTGGAAGCGCGAAGTGTGGCCGGACGGCTCCGACTGGGGCACCAACGCTGCTGATCTCGTCGACGTCGCCGATGTACCCGTTTCGGCGTCGTCGGAGGTCGATACATGACCCAAGTCGTCGTCATCGTGCTCGCCATCGCGGTCGTCGCCGCCATCGCCATCAGCGTGACGCGGTACCGCCGATCCCGCGACGGGGTCGATTCGTTCCGCCGCCAGATCGACGCCTTGTCGCCCGAGGCGCGTCGGCCGGTGGTCGATCAGGTCCAGAGTGTCGCGGAGGCCAACGAGCCGCCGGCGACCGACGACGAGGAAGACGACGACGATGGCACGTGACCTCGCAATCGACCTGGGCACCGCGAACACCCTGGTCTACATGAAGGGGCGCGGCATCGTCCTGAACGAGCCGTCGGTCATCGCGCTCAACCGTCAGACCGGTGAGGTGCTCGCCACCGGGCGCGAGGCGTGGCAGATGATCGGACGCACACCCGGCTACATCGTCGCCGTCCGGCCGCTGCGCGGCGGCGCGATCACCGACTTCGAGATCACCGAACGGATGATCCGGTTGCTGTTGCAACGAGTCGGGGTCAGCCGTTTCACTCGGCCCAAGGTCGTCATCTGCGTGCCCTCGGCGATCACCGAGGTCGAGCGTCGTGCCGTCACCGACGCCGCCCGACGTGCCGGCGCGGCCGATGCCAACTTGATCGAACAGCCGATGGCCGCCGCGATCGGTGCCGATCTGCCGATCGACGAACCGGTCGGCAACATGGTGATCGACATCGGCGGTGGCACGAGCGAGACCGCCGTGATCAGCCTCGGTGGCATCGTCGCGCTCGAGGCGGTGCGGGTCGGCTCGTTCGATATCGACGCCGCGATCCAGAACTACATCCGGCGCGAGCACGGCATCGCCGTCGGTGAGCGGACCGCGGAAGAGATCAAGATGGCGATCGGGTCGGCCGACCCGACCCCCCAGGAGTCGCAGGCCGAGGTCCGGGGGCGCGACCTCATGACCGGGCTCCCGAAGACCGTCATCCTGACGCCCGAGGAGATTCGCTACGCGATCGAAGACGTCGTGTCGTCGATCGTCGCCTCGGTCGTGCGTTGTCTGTCGAAGGCGCCGCCCGAGTTGTCGCAGGACTTCCTGGTCCGTGGCATGTACCTCGTCGGGGGTGGCGGCCTCCTCCGCGGCCTCGCGGCTCGCATCGAGCGCGAGACCGAGGTGCCGGTGCGGATGTCGAACGTGCCGCTCGAGGCAGTCGTGTTGGGCGCCGGTCACGTGATCGAGCACTACGACGCCCTCAAGGGCATGTTCATGGGCGCCAGAAGGTAGGGGCTCGGGCCAAATCACCCGATCGCGGCGTTCCGGCGACCCGCT
>JBPEWX010000473.1:0-21512 GCA_052032235.1 Ilumatobacter sp.
GTAACATGTCGGCATGAGCACGACTGCGACGCCGCCGTCCTCCCCGACGATTCCGTCGACGATCCCGGACACGATGGTGCCGACGGCCGATGCCCTCCCGGACGTGCTGCCCAACGATCGCTTCAACGCCCGTGGCATGCCGGTCCGAGCGCTGCGCGACGACCTCCGGCGCATCCCGAACGCTCGCAACGCGCTCGCCGTCGCGATGACACTGCTCCAGTCGTACGGGGTCGTGATCGCCGCCGCCGTGATCAACACCTGGTGGTCGTACGTGATCGCCTTCTTCCTGATGGCGCGTGGGCACGTCTGCCTGAACATCCTCGGCCACGAGGCCGCACACCGACTCCTGTTCAGCAATCGCCGCCTCAACGACGCCGTCGGGCGTTTCATGTCCTATTCGTCGTACACGGCCATGCTGGCGTACCGGCGAGCCCACTTCGCACACCATCGCGACGAGATGGGGCCCGACGAACCCGACCAGTCGTTGTACGCCGGCTATCCGATCGCCAAGGACTCCTGGCATCGCAAACTCCGTCGCGACCTGACCGGCGTGAGCGCCTACAAGAACCTCAGGGTCCTGTTCGCCGCCGCTCGGCACGGGAAGACGGAGGCGCTCCTGATCCTCGGCCTGCACGCCGGACTGATCGCACTCGCGATCGCCTTCCAGCGTCCCTGGGCGTACGTCGTCTGGATCGCCTCGTGGTCGACGCTCTGGAAGTTCTCGAACCGACTCCGGGCGATCGCCGAACACGGCGGCATGAAGCGGTCGCGCGATCGGCGCGAGACGACCCACGTCATCCGCCAGTCGCTGCTCGCCCGGTACTGGATGGTGCCGTACCACACCGGCTGGCACCTGGCCCACCACGCCGACATGGGGGTGCCCTGGACGAATCTGCCGCGACTGCACGACGAACTCGTCGCGAGCGGCTGGATCACGCCCGAACTCGAATACCCCGGCTACCGGGCGTTCTGGAAGGCGTGCTCGTCGGGCAGCGCCGGGAACCGGAGTCGCCAGGCCACCGGCACCAGCTTCTTGGCCTTCGACGACGGAACGACCGACGGAACCGACTGACGGAGCGCACGTCGGCGCCGCGAGCGCTCAGCCGGCGATCTCGACGATGTCGCGCACGATCTCGAAGACCATGAACGCCATCACCGCACCACCGAGCACCGTGTAGTGCCAGCGCTTCGAATGGTCGGCGCGCCAGAACCGGCGCATGCTCATGACGATCGCCACGATCGCCACGACGCTGATCGTCAGACCGACCCACGGCCCGACGCCCCGTGCGACGCCGATCGCCGGCAGCACGAACGGGAAGAAGATGTACATGACGATGCAGCGGAACGCCGCGACCAGGATCGAGGTCTGGAACGCCTTCTGGGCTTCGGCGGCCGTCGCCTTGGGTCCGTCGACGGGCAGACGCAGCAGTCGCCGCATGAAACGGTCGGCGCCCGACTGCGAGTGCGACGGAGCCGTCGGCGTCGTGGCCGACTGACCGATGGGGGAGGCGTCGATCGGGTGCGTCATGAGCTCCGCAAACGGTACGGCTGTGCGACGAGCTCTGCAACTTCGGCGGGGGTGTCGGCGAGCGCGACGGCGCCGGATCCGAGCAGTTCCTCGATCGACCCGTAGCCCCACGTCACCCCGATGCAGGGGATGCCATGGTGCATCGCGCCGACGACGTCGTGGTCGCGATCGCCGACCATGATCACCATCTCTTCCAGGTCGGGGTGGCCGTAGATCCCGAGTCCCTCGAGCGCAAAGGCGATGACCTGGGCTTTCGTGCGTCGCTCCGACGTCATGGTCGCGCCGGCGCGAACCTCGAATCGGTGGGCGATGTCGAAGTAGTCGAGGATCGGGTGAGCGGTCTTCTCCGGCTTCGCCGTGGCGATCGACAACGACAGGCCCTGCGCAGCCATCGAGTCGAGCATCTCGAGGATGCCGTCGTAGAGGGTGTTCTCGAACGCGCCGGTGGTCTCGTACCGGCTCCGGTACGTGTTGATCACCCGTTCGAGCGCGTCGTCGGGAATCCCGATCGACGGCAGACCGATCTCGAGCGGTGGGCCGATCACCGACCGGACCTCGGCCTCGGTCGGGACCGGGAAACCTTCTTGCTCGAATGCCCACTGCAGCGAGCGCAGGATCCCGGGCTCGGAGTGGGACAGTGTGCCGTCGAGATCGAGCAGGACGTGGGTTCGTGGCATCAGTGCTTCTCCGGGATCGCGTGGAGATCGATCACGTGCTGACCTCGTCGAGACGCTCGAGTGCGTCGACGGTGCCGACCGCGATGATCACGTTGCGGGCGTGCAGCACCGTATCGGGATCGGGGTTCGTGTTGAACGTCCCGTCGTCGCCACGCAACGCGAGCACCAGGACTCCCGCTCGTTGACGCAGGTTCGCCTCCCTCAGCGTGACCCCCGCCAGCGACGAGTGCTCGGAGATCTCGAGTTCCTGCATGCGGAAGTCCATCGAGCGTTCGTGCATCGTGATGTCGATGAACTCGGCGACGTTCGGCTGGACGACGAAGGAGGCCATCCGGGCAGCGCCGAGTTCCTGCGGGTTGACGACCCGGTCGGCGCCGGCGCGCTGCAACTTGGCGACGCTTTCGTCCTGACGGGCCCGCGCGACGATGAACAGGTCGGGCCGCGCCGCTCGGCTCGACAGCGTGACGAACAGGTTCTCGGCGTCGCCGTCGAGTGCCGCGATGAGCCCGAACGCCCGCTCGATCCCGGCGGCGCGCAGGACGCCGTCCTCGGTGGCGTCGCCGGCGACGGTCGGCAGCGCGATGCCACGCACCCGGTCCTCGTCGACGTCGACCACGACGACCTCACGTCCCGAGTGGTGCAGATCGGTCGCGACCGCCTTGCCGACGCGCCCCCATCCGCACACGATGACGTGATCGTGCATCTGGGAGATCTTCTTGTCCATCCGTCTCCTCCCGACGAACTCGCGCAGCTGGCCCTCGACGACCGACTGGATCGTGAGCGTGAACGTGTACAGCACCGTGCTCACCCCGACCACGATGAGAATCATCGTGAACACCTTCTCGGGCACCGTCACGTCGGGCCCCGTGATCTCCCGGTACCCGACCGTCGTGATGGTCGTGATCGTCATGTACATCGCGTCGAGGAGCGCGAGCCCGAGGATCACGTAGCCGATCGTGCCGACGACGAAGATCGTCACGACCATGGCGATGGCGATCCGCAGCCGCCCGATCGTGGTCTTCATCGACCGGCCACGCTACTGCGCTGTGGCGGTGGCGGACCGAACCCGGTCAGAGGACGCCGGCGGTGAAGGCGTAGCTCAGGCCCCCGAAGCTCAAGCCGTCGGTGATCGTGCCGTCGAGCAGGAGTCGGCGTACCTCGCTGATCGGCACCCACTCGATCCGAGCCGCCTCGTTGGGGTCGGTCGGCGGGCCGACGTGTTCGGCATCGCGGCTGACGAAGATGTGGAACACCTGATCGAGGACGCCGTTGGCCGGGTGGAACGAGCAGATCCCGTCGACCGTGCGCGGGCGCCAACCCGACTCCTCGGCTGCTTCTCGCCGGGCGGCATCCTCGGGGGACTCTCCGTCGTCGACCGCACCCGCCGGGAGTTCGAAGCCCCAGGTGTCGGTGATGAACCGGTGGCGCCAGAGCAGCAGGACCGCACCCTCACGGATCATGATCGTGCCGGCGGCCGGGTTCGGGAGACGGACGACGTGGTGGTCGATCCGGGTCCCGTCGGGCAGCTCGACGTCGGTCGTCACGAGGCGCAACCAGGGGCAGTCGTAGATCTCGGTGTCACCACGGTCGATCCACCGTCCGGCAGCGTCGGGGGCGGTGTCGGTCATCGACCTCAGCCGCCGTCGGCCGGCGCGACCGTGGCCGCGACCGACGTCGGAGGTGCATCGGTCGCTCGGGTCGGCGCCGCAAGACCGCCCCGTCGCAGGGCCGTGATCTCGTTGACGACACTGTACGGCCAGCCGTCGGGAAGGTCGGTGGGGAGGTCGGGGTAGTCGAGGATCGATTCTCGGATCTCACCGGCCTCGACATAACCGAGTTCTTCGCGGGCGGCCTCCCGGATGCCGTCCTCGGTGCCGAGCCGATCGACCTCGCTGCGGAGGTCGGCCACGACCGCCTCCAACTCGTCGACCTGCTCGGTGCGTTCGGCGATCCGCTCGTCCTGGTCGAACAGGGTGCGGAACGGGATGCCGAACAAGGCGTACGCGAGCGCGCCGGCGATCCCCAACGCCACGAGGGCGAGCAGGACGGTGCTGCTCTTCGGGCCGACGAGGACGCGCCGATCGCGAACGACGGGTCGGGTGACGTCGCCGAGGCGCGAACGACCCGCGTCGGCGGCCGGGCGCGCCGGCTTGTCGAGCGTCGTTCGTTGATCGGGCACGTGGAGAGTCTGTCAGCCGGAGCCGACGAATCGGTGGCACCGCACGGTGACGATCGTCGCCGTGCGGTGCGTTCGGTTCGTGGTCAGCGGGGCGCCAGCGCGGCGCGACCGCGGAACTCGGCGGTCTCACCGAGTTCGGCCTCGATGCGCAGCAGCTGGTTGTACTTGGCGACGCGATCGGACCGGGCGGGTGCGCCCGTCTTGATCTGGCCGCAGTTGGTGGCGACCGCCAGATCGGCGATGGTCGAGTCCTCGGTCTCGCCGGAGCGGTGCGACATCACGGCGGTGTACGAGTGGCGCGTCGCCAGCTCGACCGTGTCGAGGGTCTCGGTCAGCGAGCCGATCTGGTTGACCTTCACGAGGATCGAGTTCGCGACCGACTGGTCGATGCCCGTCTGCAGGCGGCGCACGTTCGTGACGAACAAGTCGTCGCCGACGAGCTGGCAGCGTCCGCCGATCGCCGCGGTGAGGGCGGCCCAGCCGTCCCAGTCGTCCTCCTGCATGCCGTCCTCGATCGACACGACCGGGTAGGTGTCGACGATGCGGGCCCAGTAGTCGGCCAGCTCGTTCGACGACAGGACCTTGCCCTCGCCGTCGAGGTGGTACGCGCCGTCGCGGTACAGCTCGCTCACGGCAGGATCGAGCGCGATCGCGATGTCGTCACCGGGCGTGTAGCCGGCGGCCTCGACGGCCTCCAGCAGCAGCTTGATGGCGTCCTCGTTCGTGGCGAGGTCGGGGGCGAACCCGCCCTCGTCGCCGACCGCCGTGCTGAGACCCTTGTCGTGGAGGACCTTCTTGAGGACGTGGTACGTCTGCGTGCCCATCTGGAGCGCCTCGCTGAACGACGCCGCACCGACCGGCATGATCATGAACTCCTGGAAGTCGACCGAGTTGTCGGCGTGGACACCACCGTTCAGGACGTTCATCATCGGCACCGGCAGGACGTGCGCGTTGGTGCCGCCGACGTGGCGGTAGAGCGGGACATCGGCCTCGGACGCGGCCGCCTTGGCCACGGCCAGGCTCGTACCGAGGATCGCGTTCGCGCCGACGCGAGCCTTGTTGTCGGTGCCGTCGAGGTCGAGCAGCGCCTGGTCGATGCCGCGCTGGTCGAACGGATCGGCACCGAGCAGCAGGTCGCGGAACTCGGTGTTGACGAAACCCACCGCGTTCTGGACGCCCTTGCCGCCGTACCGATCGCCACCGTCGCGCAGTTCGACGGCTTCGTGCTCGCCGGTCGACGCGCCGCTCGGCACCGCTGCCCTGCCGACGACGCCACTGTCGAGCATGATGTCGACCTCGACGGTGGGGTTGCCTCGCGAGTCGAGGATTTCACGGCCCAGAACATGGACGATCTCAGTCATGCCGCTCACCGTATCCGGTTCGATCGCCGAGCGATTCCAACCGTTCGGTCAGTTCGCCCCGGGTCCTTCGACCGTTTCCTCCGGCGTTTCCAGGAGGTCGTCGTCGAGCGCCGGGATCCGGAGCTCGCCGGTCGGATCGGCGCCCTCGGCGAGGAACTTGTCGTCGAGGCTGACCCGTTCCTCGGGGGCGTCGGCGAGCAGCTGGAGGTAGTCGTCGAGCACGTTGATGAGCGGGAGGTCGAGCCCGGTCTGCTCGGCCATGTACCACCGGTGCTCGAGGAGCTGGTGGAAGATCTCGGCGGGCTGCAGGCGTTCGAACATCTCGGGCGGGATGGCGGCCATGACGGGCTCGAACACACGGTCGAGCCAGCGCACCGCGGCGACGTTCAGGGGCACCGAGGCGCCCTTCTCGGTCCGGAGGAACGCCTGGTACTGCTTGATGTCCTGCAGCATGCGGCGAGCCTGGTTGTCACCGGCGCGCAGGCCGGTCAGGCTCTGGAGCTGCTCACGGTGGTACCCGTGCTCGACGACTTTCGGGACGAAGTTCAGCGTCTTGCCGTCGGCGCCGGTGACGACTTCCATCTCCTCGATCGCGAAGCCCAGCGCGTGTAGCCGGTCGAGACGGTCCCGCATCGGTTGCGCGTCGCCGATCCGAGCGCTCGCCGGTGCCGTGATCTCGTGCCAGAGCGCGTGGTAGCGCTCCTCGACCGCCAGCGCGACGGTGATCGGATCGATGCCGTCCTTGAGCCGACCGCCTGCCTGGAGGTCGAGCAGACCGCCCGCCATGTTGTCGGTGGCGATCATCACGTCCATCGCCCGCTGCCCGTCGGACAGACTGTCGTACCGCTCCGCGGTCTCGAGGTCGATGATGTAGGCCTGCAGTGCACCGGCGTCGCGGCGGAACAAGATGTTCGACAGCGAGCAATCGCCCCAGTACAGGCCGTTCAGGTGGATGCGAACCAGGAGGGCGACCATTGCGTCGAGCAGGCGGTCGCCGAGGTACGGGATCTCGAGTCCGCGTCCCATCAGCAACGAGCGGTACGGGAGCGAGTAGTCGAGGTGCCGGGTGATGACGAGCCCGTCACCGACCTCGCGCTCGGTGACGAGCGCCACGGCCTCGGCCGTCGGCAGCCTGGCGTCGGCCACCCAGCGCAGCAGGCGGTACTCGCGCTCGGCGAGATGGTCCGGGATCTCCTTGACGACGTACGAGACCGGGCCGAACTCGAGCAGTTTCACCACGTGGCGGTGCAACCCGAGCACCCGGTGGACGTTCGGCATGTTCCACGAGTCGAGCGGCTCCAGGTACGGCAGATCGACGATCGCCTCGTGTTGTTCGGGGTGAGCCACCTGCAGGCGCATGGCCCCCATTGTCGCACCGTCGGACGCGGACCGAACCGACATGTCGTCGGGTGCCCGAAACCGCCTCAAGGTCGTGCCGATGTGCGACGATGATGCTGTGTGGAGGTGGACCCATGACGGTGTCGGGCGCGCAGTCTGATCCGACCATCGACGAGAGCGGACGCGTGACGACGCAACGCGTCGCGGCCGCTCGCTCGACGGTGACCGCCGAGCCGGTCGACGCCAAGTCCGAATCGACCATGTCCCGGCTCGCGAGCCGGGCCAAGGGGGAGCAACGGGGCGACAAGCCGCCGGCTCGCGAACCGTTCCCGGTCATCAACGCCGTCCGCGTCACCCTCACGCTCGTCCTCGCCGTGCTCTGTCTGCTCACCGTCGGTGGCGCCGTGCTGCTGCTGCTCCTCTGGCAGCAGAGCCGCGACACCGGTGTGCTCACGTCGCAGCTCGATCGGACCTGGGATCTGCTCGACCTGTTGCAGGACGTGGAGCGGTACGTGGCGTTCGCGGCGATTCCGGTCGCCATGGCGTGGATCGCACTCGCTGCGGTCAACGTCGGGCGTGGCACCGGCAACCGCCGGAACCCGGTGCTCGCATCGTTCAGTCTCCCCGTCGGGCTGATCGGAGCGTGGCTGATCGGTCGGGAGGTCATCGGTGGGAGCGACGACGCGATCACCCAGGCCGCCGGCTACGTGCTGCAGATCACGTTGCTGACGATCCCGCTCCTGTTCCTCGAACGCCTCGCGATCGCTGCCGACGCCCGCCGTCGTCCGTTGCGGGCGACCTATCTGATCGGCGCTGCGTATCTGGCCCAGATGCAGTTCCTCGGCGGACTGTCGACGATCGAGCGCGACACCACCGATGGCGACTGGGGCACGTTGGGCGCCTACATGCTGATCGGGGCGCTGCTCCAGGTGATCGGCACGCTGTCGGCCAACGAGGCGTGCCGCTCGATCGAGGACGCCACGCAGCACCGCTACCAGTTGCGGTCACGTTTCAGCGAGTCGCTCCTCGCCCAGGCCGAGCTCCAGCGCAAACCCTGACCCGCTCGGTCCGGTCAGCGCTGCTTGATCTCGTCCCAGAGTGCGTCGAGGGCGTCGAGGCCGGCGGTACGCAGGTCGATCTCGCGTTCCGACGCCAACGACTCGACCTGTTCGAAGCGATGCCGGAACTTGTTCGCCGCCGCCCGCAGCGCCGCCTCCGGCTCGACCCCGAGATGACGCGCCACGTTGACGACCGCGAACAGCAGGTCGCCGATCTCGTCGGCGGTCGCGTCGCCGTCGTCGGCGGCGTGCGCCGCCATGACCTCGTCGGTCTCCTCGGCGATCTTGGGCACCGCCCCGTGGACATCGGGCCAGTCGAAGCCGACCTTGGCGGCTTTGCGCTGCACCTGGTGGGCGTACGAGAGCGAGGGGAGTGACGACGGGACACCGTCGAACACCGAGGTCCGCCCCTTCTCCGCGCGTTTGATCGCCTCCCAGTTGGCGGCGACCTCGTCACTGTTCTCCACCTCGGTCGTCGCGAACACGTGGGGGTGGCGTCGCACCAGTTTGTCGTGGATGCCGGTCGTCACGTCGTCGATCGTGAACCGGCCCTCCTGCTCGGCGATCGTGGCGTGGAACTCGATCTGGTAGAGCAGGTCGCCGAGTTCTTCGATCAACGCCTCGTCGGAGGCAGGGTCGGCCGGGTCGAGCGCCTGGATCGCGTCGACGACCTCGTACGACTCCTCGATCAGGAACGGGACGAGGGTCTGGTGGGTCTGCTCGATGTCCCACGGGCACTGCTCGCGCAGGGTGCGTGCCAGCCGATGGAAACGGACGTACCCGGCGCCGGGTCCGCCCTGGAACTCGGGGAGGTAGAGCGACGTCAGATGGTCGGCCTCGACGGCGCGGTCGATCTCCGACCACGTCGTCCGGACGATGTGCTCGTCGGGCGTGCCGAGCGACTGGAGCAGCACGGCCGGCATCGAGTCGAGGGCGCCGGACGGGTCGTCGACGCTCAGTTTGATCTCGGAGAGCACCCAGTTGGCGTGGGTGTGGGCGACGAGCACGGCACCGTTCGCGTCGGCGGCGGCAGTCGCGAACTCGTGGCCGTCGATCAGGGTGACGCCGGCTTCGACCGGGTCGATCCCGAGCCGGGCCCAGGCGACGTCGAGGAACGACACCGCCGGCAGGATCTCGATCGCCACCTCGTGCTGATCCCGCAGGTACCGAACGGTGCGCTCGAGCACGAGCGGCGACCCGGGGACCGCGTAGAGGATCTCGCCGTCGACGTCGGCCGCGGCGATGAGACGACGCGCGATCTCGTGGTAGACGTCGTCGAACGCGTCGGCCGACTCGTAGACGTCGTCGAAGGTGACCGGTGCGGGAACGAGGTGCGCGGACGGATGGACTGCGGTTCGGAGGAAGCGGTGACCGATTCGCCCGATCTCGTTCAGCGTCTCGGTCGTGACGTGCTGTTCGCTGCCGGGACCGAGCCCGACGATGACGATGCGGGGCCGGTCGGTCGGCATCGTCAGCCGACCGGGACGAGACCGCTGGCGACGCTGAACTCGCCGAACCTGGGGTCGACGGTGACGCCGGCCTCTTCGGCGGCGAACGAGAAGCGCACCAGGCCGTCGGCCAGCAGGGCGTCGATGTCGTCCTGGGTGAGGTCGTCGAACGGGCGGATCCAGATCACGTGGTAGCCGAACTGGCTCTCGACCGGGCCGACGACATCGCCCGGCGACGTGTCGATCACCGCGTTGGTGAACTCCGGCACGTAGGTGCTCGCGAACGCCGACAGGCTCGAGCAGGGCAGGGTGCCGCCGTTGCCGGCGGAGCCCGGATCGGTGGAGTACTCGGCGGCGAGCTCGGTGAAGGTCGCATCGCCGTCGTCGAAGTGCTCGATCACCTCGTCGGCGGTCTCGTCGGTCTCGACGAGGATGTGGGCGACGCACACGAGGCCGGACTCGGTCGGGCCCGCACCGTAGGCCGAGGCGACCTGGTCGTTCGTGATCGGACGAGGTTCGCTTTCCTGCCAGGCGGTGAACGCGGCCTCGAACGACGCTTCCTGCGTTTCGGCCGTCAGATCGCCGCCCTCGGCGTCGATCGCGTTGCCGCCCTCGGCCAGGTCGTATCGCAGTACCTGGTCGATGATCCAGTTCGTGATGATCGTGTTCGCGATCTGGTAGGGCACCTCGGTCGCCTCCTCGTCACCGAGGATCGACTGGACATCGGCCTCGGTGAGCTGTTCGTCACCGACTTCGGCGACGACGTCGTTGTCGGTGAAGGTGCCGCAGCCGGTGAGGGCGACGACAGCGGCGAGCACGGCGAGGGGAGCGCGTCGAATCACGCCCGACAACCTACCCATCCGAGGCGTCACGTCACTCGACGGGGAACAGTTCGCGCAGGAAGCCCGTGAGATAGGTGGCTGCGTCCTGGCCCCGGGGGATCGGGACGACGAGTTGGCGCTGCTCCTCTTTGTGGATCGCGCCCTTCGCGATCCGCTTGAGCCGCGTCGACTGCGACAGTTTCAGGTCGAGCGGTGCGAGGCGGGCCTGCTGCGACGTGATCTGGAGGTCGGTGACCCCGAGACGGTGGCACTCCGCACGGAGGCGACCGACCATGAGCAACGCCTCCGCCGGCTCCGGGAGCGGTCCGTAGCGGTCTTCCCACTCGGTGCGGATGTCGTCGACCTGCTCCTGCGTCGTGACGTCGGCGAGGCGACGATACGCCTCGAGTCGCAGTTCGCCCTTGGCGACGTAGTCCTCGGGAAGGTAGGCGTCGGTCGGCACGTCGAGCTTGATCTCGGACGGCTGTTTGACCGGCTCGCCCTTCATCTCGGCGACCGCCTCGGTGACCATCTGGGTGTAGAGGTCGTACCCGACCGCAGCGATGTGACCCGACTGCGACTCACCGAGCAGGTTGCCGGCGCCGCGGATCTCGAGGTCGCGCATCGCGATCTTGAAGCCCGAACCGAGGTCGGTCGCCTCGCCGATCGTCTTGAGTCGCTCGTATGCCTCCTCGCTCAGGACCTTGTCCTGCGGGTGGAACAGGTAGGCGTACGCACGTTGCCCGGACCGGCCGACGCGACCGCGGAGCTGGTGCATCTGGCCGAGGCCCAACAGATCGGCGCGTTCGACGACGAGGGTGTTGACGGTCGGCATGTCGATGCCCGACTCGATGATGGTCGTGCAGACCAGCACGTCGTACTGGCCTTCCCAGAAGTCGACGACGACCTGTTCGAGGGTGCCCTCGTCCATCTGGCCGTGGGCGACGGCGATGCGCGCCTCGGGGACGAGTTGTCGCAGGCGTGCGGCGGCCGTCTCGATCGAGCGGACCCGGTTGTGTACCCAGAAGACCTGTCCTTCTCGGAGCAGCTCGCGTCGGATCGCCTCGATCGCCACCCGCTCGTCGTACTCGCCGACGTAGGTGAGGATCGGCTGGCGTTCGGCCGGTGGTGTCTGCAGCAGCGACAGGTCTCGGATGCCGACGAGACTCATCTCGAGGGTGCGGGGGATCGGGGTGGCGGAGAGGGTCAGGACGTCGACGTTCGTCTTGAGCTTCTTGATCTTTTCCTTGTGCTGGACGCCGAACCGCTGTTCCTCGTCGACGATGAGCAGGCCGAGGTCCTTGAACGTGATGTCGGCCGCGAGGAGCCGATGCGTGCCGATCACGCAGTCGATCTCGCCGTCGCGCAGGCCCTCCATCACCTTCTTGGCCTGACCGGGGGTGAGGAAGCGCGAGAGCACCTCGACCCGGATCGGGTAGCCGGCGAAACGGTCGGCGAACGTGTTGCCGTGCTGGGTCGCGAGCAGGGTCGTGGGTGCGAGCACCGCGACCTGCTTGCCGTCCTGGATCGCCTTGAACGCGGCGCGGATCGAGACCTCGGTCTTGCCGAACCCGACGTCGCCACACACGAGGCGGTCCATGGGGTAAGGGCGCTCCATGTCGCCCTTGATGTCGGCGATCGCCGTGCGCTGGTCGGGCGTCTCGACGAACGGGAACGCCTCCTCCATCTCGTGCTGCCACGGGGTGTCCTGTCCGAACGCGTAGCCCTCGGCGTTGACTCGCTGCTGGTACAGCACGACGAGTTCCTGCGCGATCTGGCGAACCTCGGACCGGACCCGACTCTTGGCCTTCGAGAAGTCGGCGCCGCCCAGCTTGTTGAGTGTCGGTGCCTCGCCGCCGACGTACTGACGCAACGTGTCGATCTGGTCGGACGGCACGTACAGCTTGTCGCCGCCCTTGTACGAGACGAGCAGGTAGTCGCGTTCGACGCCGCCGATCGTCCGCTTCACCATGCCGTCGTACTGGCCGACGCCGTGCTGATGGTGGACCACGTAGCTGCCGACCTTGAGGTCTTCGAAGGTGGTCGTTCCCTCGCGCTTGCGGGTGCGCGCCTTGCGGTGCGCACGTCGGCGTCCGGTCAGGTCGCTCTCGGCGACGATCGTGACCTGGGCGTTCGGCAGGTTGCAGCCGCGATGCAGCGGGGCGACGACGATCCGGTTGGTCGCGGTGTCCGAGACGGGGATGTCGAGATCGTGGTCGAGCAGGATCTCGTGCAGTCGGTTGGCCGATCCGGCACCGTCGGCGGCCACGACGACGCGGTGGCCCTTTGCCAGCAGGTCTTTCAGCCGATCGGTGAGGCCGCTGCCGTCACCGCCGACCGGACCCCAGCCGGTCGCTTCGACCATCGGCGTGTCGGGTGATTCGGGCGTCGAGTCGATCGTCCAGAACGAGCCGACACCGGCGAGCAGCGCGTCGGGATCGGCGTGGAGCCGCGGGAACTCCTTGTCGGGGTCGCGGGCCCACGTGCTGGCGAGCGCACGGGCGAGGTCGTCCTCCTCGGCGAGGAGGTCGCTGGCGCGGTCGCGCATGCGGCGCGGTTCGACCAGCACGACCTTGGCGGTGTCGGGGAGGACGTCGGTGAGCATGACGTCGTCGTCGACGAGCCACGGGAGCCACGACTCCATGCCGTCGAAGTGGGCACCTTCGGCGAGTCGCTCCCACTGCTCCCGACCCCACGGCTCGGTGCCGACCAGTTCGGCGGCGCGGTCGCGGACGTCGTCGGTCGGGATGAGTTCGCGAGCCGGGAAGATGCGGACCTCGTCGAGATCGGCGGTGGATCGCTGGTCGTTGACCCCGAACACGGTGAGTCGGTCGACCTCGTCGCCCCACAGGTCGATGCGGATCGGGGCGTCGGCGGTCGACGGGTACACGTCGACGATCGATCCTCGACGGGCGAACTCGCCGCGGTGCTCGACGACCTCCTCACGCCGATAGCCGTACTCGACGAGCTGTGCTGCGATGACGTCGGGGTCGATGACGGCGCCCGGGCGAACCGTGATCGGTTCGACGTCGATCGCCTCGGGGCCCAGCTTCTGGAGCAGGGCACGGACGCCGGCGACGATCACCTTCGGGCAGCGCTCACCGCTCCGGAGACGCCAGAGCAGCTCGAGCCGCTGGCCCATCGTCTCCACGGCGGGGCTGACCCGCTCGAACGGGAGGGTCTCCCACGCCGGGAAGAGGGCCACGTCGTCGGCGCCGACGAACTGCTGGAGGTCGTCGTAGAGCTGGCCGGCCATCGAGCCCGTCGGGCAGGCGACGACGAGCGGCCGCTTGTTGCTCAGGTGGGCGAGCGCGGCGATCGAGACGGGTCTGGCGACCTCGACGACCGCTAGTCGGGCGCTCGGCTCGCCGAGGGCGCGGGTGATCCCGGGCTCGTTTCGGAGCAGCGGGGGGATGTCGGTGAGCGTCATGCCGGATCCGGGGGAGTGCGGAGCATCAACGGGAGTTGTACCGCTGCATCGCAGTGTCGACACCTCGGTCGACGATCATCTCGACGGCGTCGGCCGCGTCGGCGATCGCCACGTCGAGGATCTCCCGCTGTCGGGCCGGAACCCTGGTGAGGACGTGGCTGGCGCCGCGCTCCTTGTTCGGGGGTTTGCCGACGCCGATCCTGATCCGCACGTAATCCTGCGTCTTCAGGTGCTGGGTGATGCTGCGCAGGCCGTTGTGGCCGGCGAGGCCGCCACCGTTCTTCACCTTCAGCACGCCCGGTTCGAGATCGAGCTCGTCCTGGACGACGATGATCTGATCCGGTGTCTCGATGCCGTAGCGACGCACGAGGGCCGACACGGCCCGGCCGCTCTCGTTCATGAACGTGAGCGGGAACGCCAGGACCACGCGTGGGGCGTCGGCACCCGTTCCGAAGCGTGCCTCGCCGATCAGCGAGTTGTCACGCCCCGACTTCAGCGGGGCGTCGTGGCGCTCCGCGAGGAGTTCGATCGCCTCGGCGCCGACGTTGTGGCGCGTGCGACGGTACTTCTCGCCAGGGTTGCCCAGTCCGACGACGAGCCAGTCGAACGGTGTGCCCTTGCGAGACGACCGGTCGAACAGGCCCATCGGGTCAGTGCGGTGTGTTCGCCCGAGGGCGGATCACTCGCCGGCGTCGTCGCCGGCAGCGTCGGCGTCGCCTTCGGCGGCGTCGCCTTCACCCTCGGCAGCCTCGGCCTCGGCCTCGGCGGCCTCGTCCTCGGCGTCGAGCACGGGGGTGCGCATCGTGAGCACGGTGACGACGGTCCACTCGGGGTCGCCGACCGCCTCGACGCCCGACGGCAGTGCGACCTCGCCCAGGGTGAGCGTGGTCTCCATCGTGAAGTCGGTGACGTCGATGACGATCTCGTCGGGGATGTTCTTCGGCGTCGTGGCGACCTCGATCTCCGACATGGTGAGATCGACGAGGCCGTTCTCGCTCATGACGTCCTTGGCTTCGCCCTCGAGGCGGACCGGGATGTTGACGCGGATTTCCTCGTCGAGGTTGATCTGCAGGAAGTCGACGTGCTGGACGGTGCGGCGCACGGGGTGGCGCTGCATGTCCTTGACGATCGCGGGATACACGGTGCCGTCGACGGTGAGGTCGAGGACGGTGTTCATGCCGGCGGGGCCGGACAGGGCGACGCGGAGGTCGCGGCGGGCGACCGACACGCTGATCGGCTCCATGCCCTGGCCGTAGACGACGGCGGGGATCTGGTCGTCGCGGCGCATGCGGCGAGCGTCGGCGCTGCCCGTGGCGCGCCCGGTATCGGCAAGAAGAACGGTCTCAGACATTGGTCAGCCTCGAAGAAAGGTCGTTACGGCAGCGATCGATGCTACCGCGGGATTCCCCAACCCCCACCGGGTCGGGTGTCGGACAACCACCGGGTCGGGTGTCGGACGGAACGACGACGGAGTCGGCGTTTCGGGAGATCACCCGACCCGGGCCCGGATCAGGCGATCACCGGCACGTCCGCCATGGCAGCCGCGATCGCGTCGTCCGACAGCTCGAAGTCGACCATCTCGCCGCTCAGGTACTTCTCGTACGCCGACAGATCGAGGTGGCCGTGTCCGCACATGGCGGTCAGGATGACCTTCTCCTCGCCGGTCTCCTTGCAGGCGAGCGCTTCACGGATCGCGGCGGCGATCGCGTGGGTCGGCTCGGGGGCGGGCACGATGCCCTCGGTGCGAGCGAACTGCAGTGCACCGGCGAAGCACTCGCGCTGGGGGATCGAGATCGCCTCGGCGAGGCCCAACTCGTAGATGTGCGAGACGAGCGGAGCCATGCCGTGATAGCGGAGGCCGCCCGCATGGATCGGCTCGGGGACGAAGCCGTGGCCGAGGGTGTGCATCTTCATGAGCGGGGTCATGCCGGCGGTGTCGCCGAAGTCGTACCGGTACTCGCCCTTGGTGAGCGTCGGGCAGGCGGCCGGTTCGACGCAGCGAATCGTCGGGTTCATCTTCCCGGCCATCTTTTCCCGGAGGAAGGGGAAGGCCAGACCGCCGAAGTTCGAACCGCCGCCGGTGCAACCGACGAGGACGTCGGGCGTCTCACCGACCTTCGCCAGCTGCAGGAGGGCCTCCTCGCCGATGACGGTCTGGTGCAGGAGGACATGGTTCAGCACCGATCCGAGGGCGTAGCGGGCCTTCGGGTCGGCGACGCACGCCTCGACCGCCTCGGAGATGGCGATGCCGAGCGAGCCGGGATGGTCGGGGTCCTGGGCGAGCAGGGAGCGGCCGTACTCGGTGCGGTCGGACGGTGACGAGTGCACGTCGGCGCCCCACACCTGCATCATCGTGCGCCGGTACGGCTTCTGCCGGTACGAGGCACCCACCATCCACACCTCGCACTCCATGCCGTACTGGGCCGTGGCGTAGGCGAGCGAGCTGCCCCACTGGCCGGCACCCGTCTCGGTCGTGAGCCGGGTGATGCCCTCGGCGTGGTTGTAGTACGCCTGCGGGACCGAGGTGTTCGGCTTGTGCGACCCGGCCGGGCTGACACCTTCGTACTTGTAGTAGATGCGTGCCGGTGTGCCGAGCGCCTGCTCGAGTCGGGTCGCCCGGAACAGCGGGCTCGGACGCCAGATGCGGTAGATGTCGAGCACCTCGCCCGGGATCTCGACGAATCGCTCCGTGGTCGCCTCCTGCTCGATCAGTGCCATCGGGAAGAGGGGAGCGAAGTCGTCCGGGGTGGCCGGTTCGAGGGTGCCCGGGTGCAGCGGCGGGGGAGGCGGCTCGGGGAGGTCGGCGACGATGTTGTACCAGGTCGTCGGCATCTCGGACTCGGAGAGATGGATCTTGTGTTCGGGAGTGGCGGCCATGGTCGCGACGGTAGACGACCGACCGCCCGGCCGAGAACGCCGATCAACCGCCCGACAGCGTCGTCTCGAGTCGGATCCGCACGTCGACGGTCGTGGTGCGGCCGAGCGCGTCGGTGAGATCGGCAGCCAGATCGTCGACGTCGGGGACGTCGTCCAGTTCGCCGACCAGATCGACGTCGACGTGATCGCGGTCGTTGGTCACCGAGAGCACACGTGGCCCGGCGTCGCCCAACCAGTCGTCGACCGTCGTCTCCAGCGTCGACCGGTTGACGAGGTCGGTCGCCGCCTGCTGGCCGTTGAGGAGCAGTGCGCCCACGACCATCGCAGCGAGTGCGATCACGGCGGCGAGCGATGTCGTCACGCGTCTCTGCCCCTCCGCGACACGGTAGGTCGGGACCACGCCGGTCACGATGAAGGTGAACCCGCCGACGAGGAGGATCGCGACGGCGTTCGTGCCGAACAGCAGGAGGGCCCCACTCGCCGCCCCGGCGTCGCCTTGCGAGATGCCGATCCCGGAGACCGCCAGGGGCGGGACGAGCGAGATCGCGATGGCGACGCCCGGGAGGGCGTCGGAGACGTCGGGGCGGGAGAGCCCGTAGGCCCCGGCGCCGCCCGCGGCGACCGCGATGATCAGATCGAGGACGTTCGGCTCGATCCGGGACGTGATCTGGGTGTTGACCGCGGTGTCGATCACGACGGGGGCGGTCCATCCGAGGACGAGTCCGATCGCGATGGCGAGCAGGATGCCCGTTCCGGCGATGCCGGCGGCCCGGGCGAGCCGGTTCGGCCATCCCATTCCGAGCGACATCGCCATCCCCATCAGCGGCGTCATCAGCGGGGCGATGAGCATGGCGCCGATGACCACCGCCGTCGAGTCGGCGATGATGCCACCGGACGCGATCGCTGCAGCGAAGGTCATCAAGACCAGGTAGCGGACGACGCGGCTCTGGGCGCCTGCGCCGGCGTACGTGAGCCGGTCGGCCAACTCGTCGCGATGGTCGATCGTGACGGACTGTGCCTCGAGCCATGAACCGATCGCCTCGACCGCTCCCGTGTAACCGACCGTTCCGGGTCGGCGTGCGTCGAGGGTCGTGACGATGGCGATGATGCCGATCACGACCCACAGCGCGGCGACGAGCGACGTCGAGGTGGCGATCACCTGCGACGGGAACGCGAACGTCAGCAGGCCCAGCGCTGCGAACGCGCCGCTGACGGCGATCGTTTCGCGCCTGGGTGCGCCTCGTCGGCGGGTGAGTTGGTGGATGGCGACGCCGACGAGTCCGACGCCGACGAGCCGTCCGACGTTCGAGTGGGCGTTTCCGATGTCGAGCATCAGCAGGACGCCGAGCGCCGCGCCGGCGGCGGACAGGACGATGTCGGCGCGCGGCCGCCGGCGGCGGAGGCCGTCGACGAGCGACAGGGTCGAATAGACCACGAACCCGACGCCGACGAGGACGCCCAGGACGGCGTTGGTCCGGGTCGGCCAGGCAAGGACGAGGAGGCCGAGGACGACGCCGGCGGCGGCGCGCACCACCGTCGTGTCGAGGAGCACGTCGCGCGTGAGCGGGACGATCCGGTAGCCGCCCGGAACGGTGGACGGGACGTCGTCGGGGTCGACGGACAGCGCCGGTCGGACCGACTGATCGTTCTGATCGGCGGGGTCTCGACGGTCGGTCATCGGCCCCGGGACGGGATCGTCAGGCGAGGTTCTCGCCGTCGAAGATGTCGCTCACGCTGGTGTCGTCGAACACCGCCGAGAGCGCCTCGGCGATGATCTCGGCAACCGAGAGCACCTCGATCTGCGGGATCTGTTTCTCCGGTGGCAGCGGCAGCGTGTTCGTCAGGACGACTCGGGCGAGCGGCGAGTTCTTGAGACGATCGACGGCCGGGCCGGAGAGTACGCCGTGGGTCGCCATCGCCCAGACCTCGGTGGCGCCTCGCTCGAGCAGGATCTCGGCCGCCGACACGATGGTGCCACCGGTGTCGATCATGTCGTCGGTGAGGATGCACAGACGGCCGTCGACGTCGCCGATCACTTCTTTCGCCTCGACCACGTTCGCCTGACCCTTCGGTCGGCGCTTGTAGATGAACGCGATGTCGGCGTCGCAGTCGTGCAGGTGCTGGGCCATGCGCTCGGCGACCTTGATGCGGCCGGAGTCGGGCGACACGATCACGGGCGAATCGGGGGCCTGCTGGCGAACGTAGGTCTCGAGGACCGGAGCGGCGGTCAGATGATCGACGGGGCCGTCGAAGAACCCCTGGATCTGCCCGGAGTGCAGATCGATCGAGATCATGCGCTTGGCACCGGCCGCCTTGAACATGTCGGCGACCAGGCGGGCGGTGATCGGCTCACGACCCTCGGCCTTGCGGTCCTGGCGGGCGTAGCCGTAGAAGGGGCAGACCGCCGTGATGCGCTTGGCCGACGCTCGGGACGCGGCGTCGATCATGGTCAACTGCTCCATGATCGAGTCGTTCACCGACCGGCCGTCGACGCCGTAGTGGCTCTGCATGATGAACACGTCGGCGCCGCGCACGCTCTGCGTGAAGCGGGGGCGGATCTCACCGTTCGAGAACTCGACGATGTTCGGATCACCGAGACCCTGTCCCAGGTGGGTCGCCACCTCCTCGGCGAGAGCGGGGTGGGTGCGCCCGGTGTAGAGGGCGAGTTTCTTGGTGGTGACCTTCTCCATGGCGAGCCCCTCCCGGGCAACGGTGGTGTGGTCGGCGGTCGTGGGTGATCGCTAGCGGGCGTCGGGTGCAGTGTAGAACGGCCCGGTCGTCGTGCCCGCAAGCAGGTTGGTGTCGGCGGTGATGTGGGCGAACGGGCCGACGTCGGAGGCCGGGCCGATCACGCCGCCGTCGGCGACGGTCTGACGGACCCGGCTGTTGGCGCCGACCTTGCAGTCGGTGAGCTGGGTGTGCGGTCCGATGTCGCATCCGTCGCCGACCGTCGTGCGGCCGTGCAGCGTCGTGCCGGGATAGATCGTGACGTCGCGTCCGAGCTGGACGGTGACGTCGATGAAGGTCTGGCGGGGGTCGAGCATGGTGACGCCGTTGAGGAGCCAGTGCCGGTTGGTGCGGTTGCGGAATTCCCGCTCGGCGAGCGCCAGCTGCCATCGGTCGTTCACACCCTGCGTCTCGGCGCCCGATGCACGCAGTGCGCCGACGCGGTGGCCCATCGACGCGAGCTGGCCGATCACGTCGGTGAGGTACAGCTCGCCCTGGGCGTTGTCGCTCGTCAGGTTGCGGAGCGCAGGCCCCAGCAGGTCGCGGCGGAACGCATAGATGCTGGTGTTGATCTCGCGCACGTCGAGCTCTTCCGGTGCAGCGTCTCGCTGCTCGACGATGCGCAGCACGCGCTCGTCCTTGCCGCGGATGACGCGGCCGTACCCGGTCGGGTCGTCGAGCACGCTCGTGAGGAGGGTCGCGGCGTTGGAGTTCGCGACATGGCTCGCGACGAGTTCGTCGAGGGTGTCGGCCGACAACAGCGGCGTGTCGCCCGGTACGACGACGACCGTCGCATCGTCGTCGTAGTCGTCGCCCCCGAGCGCGGACATCCCGATCGCCGTGGCGTCGCCCGTGCCGTTCTGCTCGCGTTGCTCGGCGAACGCGACGTTCGCCCACGCCGGTGCCTCGGCGCTGATCTTGTCGGTCACCTGCTCGGCGCCGTGCCCGACGACGACCACGGTGTGCGCCGGCTTCAGGAGCTCGAGCGCGTGGATGACGTGGAGCACCATGGGGCGTCCGCAGATCCGATGGAGTGGTTTGGGCCGCTCGGAGCGCATGCGGGTGCCGGCGCCGGCAGCGAGCACGATCGCTGAAACTGTCATCGTTCCGGGGAGAGGACTCGAACCCCTATAAACGGCACCAAAAACCGCTGTCCTACCATTGAACGACCCCGGAAGGTCTGCCGACGGCGAACCACCGGCCGACGGCAGCCACGGTAGCGCCCCGACCCTCCGTCGCGAACATGACATCGGCCTCGTCGACGATCGAACGCGCAGATCGCGTCGCGGTCGCCGTCGGAGGTGGTGGCAAGCCGTGGCGGGCGGTAGCGTGTCGAGCCTTATGGGTTCGCTCGTCAAGAAGCGCCGCAAGCGCATGCGGAAGAAGAAGCACAAGAAGATGCTTCGCCGCACGCGTCACCAGCGTCGCAAATAGTTTCCGCAATCTGTCCGACTGCCGACGACCCGCTCCTCCTTCGATTCACGAAGCCGGGGTGGTTCGCGCGGCGATGATCTCGGCGCCCTCGTTGCCCAGCGCAGCGAGGGCGTTGCTGTGCTCGCCGTGGACGAACCAGGTCGCGCCACTCCCCGCCAACACCGGTGTCCGCCCGGTCGCGTCGCCGATCTTGTCGCGCCAACGCGCCAGGTCGGGTTCGACGCGCAGCGCCGCCGGTTCGAGATCGTTCGGCCCCGGTGCCGTCGGCGCACCGAGCTCGTCCCACGCCCGGTAGGCGGCCGGTGTCGACACCTGCAGCGGTGGGATCACGAGCGTGACGACCCGATCCAGGTGGGGGAGCGGTTCGACGATCTCGCCGATGCCCCGCACCCGCGCCCGCCCGCCGATCAGCGAGAACGCCACGTCGGCGCCGAGGGTTGCTGCGTCGGCCAGGCCGGCGGGGTCGGTCGGGTGGCCGGTCCACCGCATCACGGCGGCCGCATCGGACGATCCACCGCCGAGGCCTCCGCCGTGCGGGATGCGCTTGTCGATCGTGAGGCCGACGGTGCGACCGCCGAGCGCTCGGACCGCCAGGTTGCGGTCGTCGGTCGGGACACCGTCGGCGTAGCGACCG
>JBPEWX010000474.1:0-2627 GCA_052032235.1 Ilumatobacter sp.
TTTCGTCGGGCCCGACGAACCGTATCCGACCCCTTTCGTCGCGAGTTCTGGCACACTCGGTGGGGTGAGTGACACGAACGACGTCGACCGGTTGGTGCAGCGGGCCGTCGCCGGCATCACCAACATCGCCGCACGCGCGGCCCGCTTCTCGACCCGGCTCCTCCTGATGACGCTGCTGCTCTGCATCGGCGGATTCGCGTTGGGCGTCGCCGCGCTGTCGGGCGGCATCGAGACCGTCTGGATCGTGCTGGGCATCGTCTTCGGCACCATCGCGATCGCCAGCGCTGTCCTCGCCCGGTGGCGGGTCGGCGCCGTGAAACGGCACGCCCCCGAACTGGCGAACGAGATGCGGGCCCTCGTCACCAGTGGCAACCCGGCCGAGCGGGAGGTCGTCGAGGTGTTCACCGTCGACGACCCGGTCGCGGCGTCGGGGATGCAGTTCTCGACCGACGGCGAGTCCGGTTCCGCCGTCGTGATGTCGCGTCAGATGTACGGCTTCCGCGAGATCCCCGCCCGCACGCTCGAGAACTCGGCTCGGCTGTCGGAGGCCATCCGTGCCGTCACGACGTTTCCGGCGCTCGTGCTCGCCGCCGTGCTCGTCAGCCTGGTGTTCGGCTTCCTGAGCATCTTCTTCCTCATCGCCCTCGCCCTCTGACACCTGGCCCGGGCCGACCCGATGCGGTCAGGCGTGGGTACCGGCGTCGCGACGGGCGGCGGTCATGCGCCGGGCGGCCGGGATGGCCGCGAGCAGCGCCGCTGCCTTGTTGCGGCACTCGAGGTCTTCGTCGTCGGGAACACTGTCGGCGACGATGCCGGCACCGGCCTGCAGCGACGCGATCACGCGCCCCTCGGCATCGGGCGGCCGGATGAACATCGTGCGGATGGCGATCGCCGTGTCGAGGTTGCCCGACCAGTCGACGTACCCCACCACGCCCGCGTACGGTCCGCGCTTCACCGGCTCGAGCTCGTCGATGATCTCCATCGCCCGCACCTTCGGCGCACCGCTCACCGTGCCGGCGGGCAGCGTCGCCCGGAGCACGTCGATGGGTCCGAGTTCGTCGCGCAGGTCGCCCGACACCTGTGACGTCAGGTGCATCACATGGCTGTACCGCTCGAGCGTCATCAGCTCGTCGGGTTGCACGGTGCCGAACTTCGCCACGCGCCCGACGTCGTTGCGGGCGAGATCGACGAGCATCACGTGCTCGGCGCGCTCCTTCGGGTGTTCGAGCAACTCGGCGGCCAGTCGACGATCGTGCTCATCGGTCGTCCCGCGCTTGCGCGTCCCGGCGATCGGGCGGCTGATGACCTTGCGGTCGAGCAGCTGCACCATCGGCTCGGGCGACGAACCGACGAGGGTGACGTCGGGGTGCCGCAGGAAGTACATGTACGGGCTCGGGTTCACCTGCCGGAGCACCCGGTACACGTCGAACGGGTCGGCGCCGAGCTCGAGGTCGTAGCGCTGCGCCAACACGACCTGGAAGATGTCACCGTCGAGGATGTACTCCTTGGCCACGTCGACCGCCCGCTGGTACAGGCCGTCGGGCATCGACGACCGCAACTCGGGCACGTCGTCGTCCTTCGTCGGGGGTTCGACGGGGAGATACGGCAGCGGCTGTGCCAGCTTGTCGATGCCCGCCAGCACCGATACCGACGCCCGGTCGTAGGCATCGTCCAGCTCGGCCTCGGACAGGCCGTGGGTCGGCACGCTCTCGATCATGTAGACGCGTTGGCGCCAGTGGTCGAACGCTGCCAGCGAACCGATCACGCTCATGGCGGCGTCGGGCAGCCCGTGGTCGTCGGCAGGCACGTCGGGCAGGTGCTCGACCTCGCGGATCACGTCGTAGCCGAGGAACCCCATGATCCCGCCGTGGAGCGGTGGCAGGTCGTCGAACGCCGGACTGGTGTAGACCTCGAGCAGCGCCTCGATCGCTGCGAGGATGCCCTGGTCGGTCGGCACGTCGGCGGGGAGTTCGCCGGTGACGGTCAACTCGCCGTTGCGGAGCAGCAACGTCGCCGACGGATCGCGTCCGACGAAGCTGAAGCGGGCCCAGCGTTCACCGTGTTCGACCGACTCGAGGAGGAACCCGGGTTCGTCACCGACGAGCTTCACGAAGGCGGCGACGGGCGTCTCGAGATCGCCGAGCACCTCGGTCCACACCGGGACCACCGAGTGCTCGGCCGCGAGTCGATGGAACTCGTCGCGGGACGGTCGGACGATCACGAGCCGAAGCGATTGTGGAAGCAGGAGCGCTCGCCGGTGTGGCACGCGCCCTTGCCTTCCTGTTCGACGATGAACAACAGGGCGTCGGCGTCGCAGTCGTAGTACGCCTCCCGCACGAACTGGCGGTCGCCGCTGGTGTCGCCCTTGCGCCACAGCTCTTGGCGGCTGCGTGACCAGTAGACCATGCGGCCCTCGTCGAACGTCATCTGCAGCGACTCGGCGTTCATCCACGCCAGCATCAGGACTTCTTTGGTCTCGACGTCCTGCGCGATGGCGGTGACGAGCCCGTGGTCGTTGTACTTCACGGCGTCGAGCTGGTCGGGCGTGGCGTCGATGCGAACTCCGGTCGGCATGCCGGTCAGCCTACGAGCGACCGGTGGCCGCTCGGCAATCAGTTGCAGGCTCG
>JBPEWX010000475.1:0-3073 GCA_052032235.1 Ilumatobacter sp.
GTCCTGCGAACCGTGGAAACGCCCGACCCGATCACCATCGAACGTTCCGGACCGCTCGTCGTCGTGCGCGGTGAGATCGATGCCCACACCGCGCCACAGGTTCGCGAAGCGGGCGAGGCGACCCTCACCGAGTCCGACACCGTCCGGTTCGACCTGAGCGGCGTGGAGTTCATCGACTCGAGCGGCCTCGGTGTGCTGGTCGGGCTGACCTCGGCCGCACGTGACGGCGGCGGCGACGTGATCATCGTCGCGCCGGGTCGGCCGGTCGTCCGACTGCTGCAGATCAGCGGACTCGACCGGCATCTGACCGTGCATCCGGAGTGACCCTCCGCGTCGCCGTCGAACGGGTCCGCTAGAACAGCGGCGTGACGAGCGACGCGTCGCCAGATCGCCTGACGGTGCGGCACCGACGCGAGCTCGCGGCCGTCCGTCGGCGGGTGCGCGAGTGTGCCCACCGCCTCAGCACCGACGACGAATGGCTGGATGCCGTCACCTTGGCCGTCAGCGAGGTCGCCACCAACGCGATCGAGTACGGATCGGGCGGTGCGGTCGACGTCACGATCCACGTCGAACGACACGCCATCGAGGTCGAGATCTCGGCAGACTCGACCGGCATCCCGCTCCCGCCCACGGGGCCGGTGCCCTCGACCAGTGTTCGCGGACGAGGTTTGCAGGTCGTCCACGAGCTCGCCGACCAGGTGTCGATCGACGTGCGAGGCGGCCGAGTGACGGTCTCCTGCAGATTCGACGTACCGACCTGAGATTGACCGGTACCCGGTCGGGGTACCGGTCGACCCGTGTCCAGGCCCACTCCGCCGGCGACGGCGACGTCATGAGCATCATCGATCCGGCCGAGGTCGCACGACGGGCCGGGCTCCGACACGTCGACGCCGCCACGTTGCCGATCGTCCGGCGTCGTCGCGGCACCGGCTTCAGCTACGTGGGACCGGACGCCCGGCACCTGAGCGGCCGCGAACGCGAACGGATCGATCGGCTCGCCATCCCGCCGGCCTGGAACGATGTCCGGATCGCCGCCGACGACCGGTGCCATCTGCAAGCCGTCGGCGTCGACGTCGAAGGTCGGACCCAGTACCGCTACCACGAGGCGTTCCGGGCCGCTGCCGATGCTGCCAAGTTCGCACGGATGAGCGACATCGGTGAGCGTCTCCCCCGGCTCCGCAGCGAACTCCGACGCCATCTGGCGAACTGTGGGAGCGACCCGGCGAGCGACGTCGCCGGTGTGATCGCCCTGATCGACCGCACCCTGATCCGGGTCGGATCGCACCGGTACGCGGACGAGCATCAGTCGTACGGTGCGTCCACGCTGCTCCGCCGGCACGTGAGCGCGGCCGGCACCGGGCTCCGGTTGCGGTTCACGGCCAAGGGCGGGATCGATCGCGACATCGTGATCGACGATCCCGCGATCGCCGGTCCGGTTCTCCGATGTCACGCCCGCGGGCTCGGTCCGGACGATCCCGTGTTCACCGGCCCGGAAGGCGGCCGCCTCACCGGCGACGCCGTTGCCGAAGCGTTGTCGACGTGGAGCGGGCTCGAGATGACGGCCAAGGAGCTGCGCACCTGGGGAGCAACGGCGACGATGGTCCGAGAGCTCATGGAACCGGACCTCGCCCGACACTCCGACTCCGACGACCCGCTGCTCGCCGCGTACGACGGCGTCGCCTCACGGCTCGGCAACACCCGCGACGTGGCCCGTTCGTCGTACGTCGCCCCGGTGGTCGTCGACGCCCACGAATCGGGCCGGCTCGAGGAGGTGTGGCGTCGTTCGCGCCGATCGCAGCACTTCGATCGGGGCGAGCAGTGCTGCCGCAAGCTGTTCGCCGGCTGAGCGTTCAGACGGCCGACGGCCGGTCGCAGCGCAGCACCGCCATCACGATCTCGTCGACGAACTCACCGTCCCAACACAGCGTTTGGCGCAAGACGCCTTCGCGCACGAACCCCACGCGCTCGTACACCGCGATCGCCCTCGGGTTGAACGAGTACACCCCGAGCGAGATGCGGTTCATCAGGGGTTCGATCTCGTCGAAGACGTAGTCGACGATCAGCCGCGTCGCCTCGGTGCCCACGCCCCGATTCCGGGCATGTGCCGACAGAGCGATCCGGAAGTTGCACGACCGATTGACGAGATCGACGTCGTTGATCACGACCTCGCCGAGCCATCGACCGTCGACCGGGTCGGTCACGGCCAGATCGAGTCGATCGTCGGCGTCGACGCGCGTCGCGGCCCACCGGTCGATCGTGGACCGGTCGAACGCCTCCTGGGTGCCGGTGAGCTGCATCCCTTCCTCGTCGGCGAGGTCGGCGAACATCGCGTCGGCGTCGGACGCGACGATCGGACGCAGTACCGCCCGCGCTCCGGTGATGGTCGGCTTGTGCGCGAACGTCGGCATGCCGACGAGTGTTGCACCGAGACCGCCGACGTGCCGCCCCGGTATCCCCGTCGCGTTTGCGGTCACCCGAACGGGGTACCCGTGTGCCGTGACCACACGCACGACCGAAGACGCTCGTCCGGCCACGCCCGAGATCGACGATCATGGGGTCGTCGGGGACTGCGAGACGCTCGCCCTCGTGTCGAACCTCGGCGACGTCGACTGGCTCTGTTGGCCACGGGCCGATTCGCCCTCGGTCTTCGGTTCGCTCCTCGACCCCGACGCCGGCCGCTGGAGCATCCGACCGACCGCGCCCACGCACCGAACGCAACAGTTCTATCTGTCCGAGACGAACGTCCTCGTGACGCGGTTCCAGACCGAGGACGGGATCATCGAAGTCGACGACGCGATGGCCATGGACGCCCCACAGCGCCTGGTGCGACGCGTCCGATGTGTTCGCGGCTCGGTCACCGTCCGCTCCGAGTTCGTCCCGCGACCCGGGTACGCACGGGATCGCGTGGGCTGGGAACCGGGCGATCGTGCGACGACGATCGACCTAGTCGCCGAGTCGATGCGGCTCCGGCTCCGGGCCTCGGGCCGACTCGTCATCGATGCCGACTCCGACACGGTCACGTGCGACTCGCGCCTCGACGAGGGGGACGAGCTCGCCTTCGAACTGTCGAACG
>JBPEWX010000476.1:0-5500 GCA_052032235.1 Ilumatobacter sp.
GCCGCCCGTCGGCGGGTTTTGGTGGTCGACCTCGATCCGCAGGCGGCCAGTTCGTGGGTCCTCGGCATCGATCCGGGCGGCGTCTCGGCCGCCGAAGCACTCGCCGCCAAGCGAGCGACCACGGCCGACTTCGTCGTCGAGTCGGGCTGGTCGGAGCACGTCCACGTCCTGCCCGGGTCGGCCGACCTCCAACGGCTCGAGGACGGCCACGTCGAGCGGCTCCGCGCCCTGCTCGATCAGGTCGAGGACGACTACGAGGCCGTACTGATCGACTGTCCCCCGTCGCTCGGTGATCTCACCCGATCCGCGCTCGTGGCGTCGGCTCACGCACTCGTCGTGGTCGAACCGTCCTCGCTCGGCCTGCGCGGCATCGGCGGGGTCGCGGATGTCATCGACGAGATCTGGGACTCGCACAACCCCGACCTCGAACTGTCGGGCGTCGTCCTCAATCGGGTTCCCGCCGTGTCCCGAGAAGCCGACCGTCGCATCGACGAGCTCGCTCGCATCGTCTCGCGACGGGCCATCTGGACGCCGTCGATCCCGCAACGGGTGATCATCAACGAGGCCGTCGGCGCCCGCCGCCCCGTCCACTCCTACGGCAGCCGGGCCGCCGACACCGCAGCGGTCTTCGACAGCCTGTGGCGCAAGGTACGCGGTCTGGTGCGTCGCTGACGCGCCGTCTCAGTCGGCGACGTCGACGAGCCGGAGTCCGTTGCCCCGGTCGAACGTGAGCGCCGCGCGCCCCTCGACCAACCGGCCGATCCCCTCACCGAGGAGTTCGTTGCGCCAGCCGTGCGCGAGTCGTGCCGTCGGGTCGCCCGCCAGGAACGCCGTCAGATCGGCGCGGGTGGCGAGCATCGCGGTGTCGATCCGCTCGCGCTTGGCGACCTGACTCACCCAGGCCGAGATCAGCGTGACGGCCGGGCGCAGGTCGCGGTCGAGTTCGTCGGTGCCACGCACCTGCTCGGGGGGCTCGGCGGCCTTGCCCTCGGCCACTGCCTTCAACAGCTGTTCGGCGATCTTGCCCTTGCTGAACCGGTCGTCGACGCCGCGAGCCTGGCCGAGCTCCTTGGCGTTCGACGGCTGACGCTGTGCGATACCGAGCACGGCGAGGTCGGGCAACACCTGCCGGACCGGAGAGTTGCGCTCGACCGCCGTGCGCTCGCGCCACGCCGCGACCGCCTGGGCGACCGCACGCGGTCGGGGGCGCAACCCCTTCACGTCCTTGAGTCGGGTCCAGGCCGTCATCGGGTCGATCGCTCCGACCGGGCGCTCCGCCAGCTCGCGGCACGCCTCCTCGGCCCACGACACGCGACCGAGTTCGTCGAGCTGCGCGAGCAGACGATCGTGGATGTCGAGCAGGTAGGCGACGTCGACCGCTGCGTACTGGCGCTGGGCATCGGTGAGCGGACGACGCAACCAATCGGTCAGCCGGTCGCCCTTCGGCGGATTGATCGACAACTCACCGTTGAGCAACGCCGACAGCGACGGCGTGCCATAGCCGACGAAGCCGCCGGCGATCTGGGTGTCGAAGAAGCGGCGTGGGACGGCGCCGACGGCGTGGGTCAGCACGTCGAGATCCTGCTGCGCGGCGTGGAAGACGGCGGTCACGTCGGCATCGAACAGACGCCGGAACCCGGCGACGTCGACCGCCAGCGGATCGATCAGGGCGATCTGGTCGTCTCCCCACCCGAGCTGGACCAGCGCCAGCGCCGGGAAGTAGGTGCGCTCCCGATGGAACTCCGTGTCGATCGCGTATCGGTCCTCGGCCAGGACCGCGTCGATCACGTCCTGGAGTCCGGCGTCGTCGTCGACCCAGCGGTAGTCGAGTTTGCCGGTCACGAGCCGGCGTCGACGGGGCGCCCCGACTCGACCCAGGCCAGCGTGCCCCCGGCGACGTTCACCACCTCGCGTCCCTGGGCGGCGAGGAACTCGCACGCCCGCATGCTGCGAGCTCCCGAGCGACAGATCACGTAGGTCGGCCCGTCGGTCCGGAAGGCGTCGAGCCGGTCGGGCACGGTCGCCAGCGGCACGAGCTCACCGCCCGGCACCCTGCCGGCCGCGTATTCATCGGGTTCGCGCACGTCGACCAACGGCGCTCCCTGCTCGAGCAGATCGGCCAGTTCGTCGACCGAGATCTCCTGGATCGTCATGCCGGAGGACACTACCGGTCGGACTCGCCACGAGGCAGATCGTCGGGACCGTTGACATTGCGAATCGCTGCCGGGTCGACCGACACCTCGAGCGCGTCGGCCGTCCAGTCGTGCAACGACACACCGACGGCGTCGTCCGCGACGGCTCCGACCGGGACGTAGACGACGACGTGGTGGCGACCGTCGGCCGTCGCGATCGCGAGACGGTGGTCGCGCTCGCCCGCCTCGACCACTGCCGAGACGGTCGTGGCGTCGAGGAAGGGCAGGTCGCACGCGGCGACGACGATCGGGCCGCCGTGACGTGACGAGGCCGTGCGGATGGCAGCGACGGGACCGCCGTCGGGCTGTTCGTCGGCGAACCCGTCGAGCCCGATCGACGCCAGGCCGGCGAGGTCACCGCCCTGGCACTCGACGGGATGGCAGCCCGCTTCCCACAGTGCGTCGGCGACCGCGATCGCCATCGGCCGCCCGTCGACGGCGACGAACGCCTTGTCGGTCCCCATGCGCCGACTGCGGCCACCGGTGAGGACGACACCGGCAGGATGGCTCATGGCCGCACGATTGCGTCGATCTCCGCCTGCGGCGGTCCGCTCCGGTCGAGCTGGTGCAGGAACTGGATCGTCCGGTCGGACTCGGCGGTGTCGCCGATCGCCCGCGACATCAGGTGCAAACCGAGCAGCGACCGGAGGAAGCCCCGGTTGGTGGGCTCCGACCAGCGCACGTCGCCCGTTCCGCGCCAGCCGTTGCCGCGCAGGGCGTCGAGCCCCCGGTGGTAGCCGATGCGGTAGGCGGCGTAGCGGTGCATCGTCTCGGGCTCTGCGTCGCCGAGTGCGGCCCAGGCGAACAGCGACGTCGGCGCCGAGGCGACCACGTCGCGGAGTGTCGCCGGGTCGCCCGAGGCGGCGTCGATCGCCTCCATCAGTGCGTCGGGCTCGGGTGGCAGCACGAACGGGGTCGGCCCCGAGACACTCATGCGGATCGGTTCGGATTCGTCGGCCATACGCCCACGACAGTACCCGCACATCGGCCGTGTGATCCCGGTGCCCACCGATTCCGATTCAGGTGGACCGGGTCCCGAGCCGATAGAACGAGAGCACCACTATGTCGACCGTCAGCGCGCAGCAGCGCGAGATCATCGAGCGCCTGATCGCCTCTGCTGACCCGGCGACCAAGCGCGATGCCGCGGCGGCCGAGGACGCAGCCCGCGAACTGATCGCGATCGCCGACGACGCCGGCGACCGAGACCTGGCGGTCGAGGCGGGTGTGTGGCTGTGCATCAACCTCCATCAGCGCGGCAAGCTGCGCGAGGCGATCGAGGTGGCCCAGCAGTTGCGTCCCGAACTGGCCGGCGAGCGGCCGGGTACGAAGTTCGGCGACCTCCGGCTCGAGCTGCTGCGCACCACCGCACTCGCTGCGAGCGAGGCGGGAGAGTTCGACATCGGCATCGACGCCGCCGAGGAGCTCGCCAACGACCCCGACGTGCACGTTCACGCCGACGCTGCCTTCGACGCCGCCTTCTCGTTGGCGATCTGCCTCGAACGCATGGGCAACAGTTGGCAGGCCCTCCGGGTCCTCAACGACGTGATGGCCCGACACGGCGACGGCCCCCCGTCGTTCGGCATGCTCTACACCCTCAACGGCATCGTCGCGACGGCGATCGGGGCGTTCCACCGCGTCAACGATCTCGACGACGGTGAGGCGGTCGACCTCCTGATCACGGCTCGCGACGCGGCCGAACGGGCCGTGCCGATGCTCGACCAGTTCGCGAATCAGCTCTACCGGGCGACGCTCACCGGCAACCTCGGCGAGGTCCTCATCTACCAGGGCGAACTCGAGGCCGCCGACCGACACCTGCGCGGCGCCCTGGCGTGGGCCGAGGAGATCGATGCGTCCGCCCACTGCGACCGGATCCGGGCGTCGATCGGCGCCTGGCTGCTCGCCTCCGGCCAGGCCGACGAGGCACTCGAATGGCTGGAGCAACTCGTCGCCGACCTCGACGAGGAGGGCCCGCACAGCACGCGAGTGCGCGCACACCACACGGCGCACCTCGCCGCACGGCAGCTCGGTTGGTACGACCGGGCGCTCGACCACCTGACCGAGTACGAACGGCTGGAGCGTCGGCGCACGACGAGTCAGTTGCGCTCCGCGTCCGAACTCTTCGTCACCCGCACGGAAGCCGAGGCCGAAGCCGAACGGCACCGTTACAGCGCCGAACGCGACCCGCTCACGGGCCTCGCCAACCGGCGACGACTGAGCCGACTGCTGGCCGAGTTGGTGCCGGGGGGCGAGTCGACGACACCGTTCGCGCTGGCCATGGTCGACGTCGACCACTTCAAGTCGGTCAACGACGAACTCGGCCACGCCGTCGGCGACAGTGTGCTCGTCGAACTCGCACAGATCCTGCTCGGCGAGGCGGGCCCCGACGACGTCATCGTGCGGTACGGCGGCGAAGAGATCGTGATCGTGTTCCCCCACGCCGACGGCGACGCCGCCACGTCTCGCTGCGAGCGGCTGCGTGCCCGCATCGAACAGCACGTGTGGGCCGACCTGCCGCCGGGTCGTCGGCTGTCGGTCAGTATCGGGATCGCGGCGACGCCGCCCACCGAACCGGAGCGTGTCGTCGGCGCTGCCGATCGGGCGATGTACGCAGCGAAACGGAGCGGTCGCAACCAGGTCCGGGTCGCAACCGACGACGACGCACGCGACGCGACGCCGACGTCGATCCCCCGTCGCTGACGTCGATCGGGCCGCCGCCACCGTCGGCACCTAGGGTGCTCGCCGATGCCGAGAACCCCCCGATCCGAACTCGCCGTCCTCACCGGCGCCAAGGTCGTGTCGAACACGGCGCTGCGATGGGTCGGTCCGTTCCTCCCGACGCTCGAGCGGGCGTTCTCGACCACCACCGGCACCCTGACCGGGATCATGGGCGTGTGCGAGCTCGGCGGCCTCACGACGGTGGCGACCGGACCGTCGCTCGACCGGGGGCACGAACGGCGCGTGTTCGTCGCCGGACTCGGCGCCGTCGCCGTGTCGTCGCTGATCGCGCTGTACGGCACCGTCTCGTCGTTCGCGGTCGCGTTCCTCGTGCTCATCCTCGGCGTCAGCAACCTGACGGTCGCCGGCCACGCCTGGATCGGGCATCGTGTGCCCTTCGCCGCACGCGGACGGGCGATCGGTACGTTCGAGACCTCGTGGGCGATCGCGTTGCTCGTCGGCGCACCGCTGCTCGCCGCGCTGATCGCCTGGGTCGGATGGCGAGGGCCGTACGTGGCGCTCGCGATCGGCGCGATCGGCGCGGCGATCGTCGTCGTCGTGTTCGTCGGCGCCGACGCTCCGCACCTGTCGGA
>JBPEWX010000477.1:0-3254 GCA_052032235.1 Ilumatobacter sp.
ATCGGCCGGGGATCGCGTCGATGAGGGTCGCCGTGTACTCGTGCTGCGGGTTCTGTCGCACCTCGGCGGCGAGACCGCGTTCGACCACCTTGCCCTGGCTCATCACGGCGATCCGGTCGCAGCAGTGGGTGACGACGTTGAGGTCGTGTGAGATCAGCACGTACGAAAGGCCGTGCTCGCGCTGGAGTCGCATCAGGAGGTTGATGACCTGTGCCTGCACCGACACGTCGAGGGCCGACACGGGTTCGTCGCAGACGATGACGTCGGGGTTGAGCATGAGTGCTCGGGCGATGCAGATCCGCTGGCACTGCCCGCCCGAGAACTCGTGCGGATACCGGTGACCGTCCTCGGGATGGAGTCCGACTTCGGTCAACAGGTATCGCGCCCGCTCGACACGTTCCGCCTTCGTGCCGATGTCGAACAGCTTCATCGGCTCGACCAGTGAGTCGATCACCCGGCGCCGTGGGCTCAGGCTCACGAGCGGGTTCTGGAAGATCATCTGGACGTTGCGCCGCATCGCGAGGACTTCGCGTCGGTCCATCGTCGCGACGTCCTTGCCGCGGTAGGCCACCGTGCCGGAGGTGGGGGTGGTGACGCTGGTGAGGATCCGCCCGATCGTGGTCTTGCCGCTCCCGGACTCGCCGACGACGCCGAGGACCTCGCCTCGGCCGAGGGTGATGTCGACGCCGGCGACGGCCTGGACCGCCTTGCTCTGGCGGAACAGGCCACCACCGATCCGGAACGTCTTGGTGATGTCGCGCATCTCGATGAGCGGCGCCTCGGTCGTCGTGCTGTCGTTCATGCGACTGCGTTCTCCTCGGACTGGGCCTGCTCGAACTCGAACGTTCGGTGGCACGTGCACCGGACCCAGTGCTCACGTTCGACCTCACGCAGTTCGGGGTCTGCCTCGTGAGCGTCGGCACCGAGCCACGGGATCCGTGATGCGATGCGGCAGCCGCCGCGGGGGATGTCACGCAGGTGCGGAACGGTGCCGGCGATCGTCGGCAACGAACCCTCGGCCTTGACGGCTGTCGGGATCGATCGCAGCAACATCCGGGTGTACGGATGGAGCGGGTTGGTGAAGATCGACCGCACCGAGCCGTACTCGACCGCCTCGCCGGCGTACATGATGACGATCCGGTCGGCGAAGTCGGCAACGAGGTCGAGATCGTGGGAGATGAGGATGACGCTGGTCCGCCGCTCGGCCCGCATCGTCATGAAGATGTCCATGACCTGCTTCTGCACCGTCACGTCGAGCGCCGTGGTCGGCTCGTCGGCGATGACGAGCGACGGGTTCGTCGCCACGGCGATCGACACCATCACCCGCTGCCGCATGCCGCCCGAGAACTGGTGCGGGTAGTAACCGAACTTCTCGTCGGGGTCGGAGATGCCGACCGACGCCAGCAACTCCTTCGCCCGCTCCTTGGCCTCGCGGCGGGACAGCTTCGTGTGGAGTCGCAGCGCCTCGACGATCTGCGCGCCGACGGTCATGACCGGATTGAGACTGCTCATCGGGTCCTGGAAGACGACCGAGATCTCCGAGCCGCGGATCTCGCGACGCATCGTTCGGTTGTTGAGGTCGAGCAGGTTCCGCTTGCGGAACAGGATCTCACCGCCGAGGACCTCGGCCGACGACGGAAGGAGACCCGGGATCGACTTGACCGACAGGCTCTTGCCCGAGCCCGACTCGCCCACGATGCCGAGGACCTCGTCCTCGTGCACCGTGAACGACAGGTCGTCGACGGCGCGCAGCCAGCCGTCGCCGTCGGGGAAACCGACCGACAGGTTCCGCACGTCGAGCAGGATCGAACCCGGGTCGGTGCCGGTATCGGGGGCAGCCATCGTGTCTCCGTCCGTCGTCGCTTCGACTGTCCGGTCAGGCCTGCGCAGCGCTCTTCGACGCTTCGAGTTCGGCCTCCCAGATCGGCCCGTCCATCGCGCAGAGTCGGTAGCCCCAGGCGGTCGCGGGCGGCTCGGCGAGGACCTTCCGGGTCCATTCGACGGCCTTTTCGAGGTTCTGCTCGACGTAGTAGTAGTACTTCGCCACGCTGTAGCCGCCGATCGTGAGGGCGATCGTGCCGACGTCGTTGCCGTACTCGCTGTTCGGGTCGATCTTCGCGATGTACTCCTCGACCGGGATGGTGCCGTTCAGCAGCAGGCAGGTGTCGCGATACGTGGTGTCGTCGGCGATGACCGGCACGACGAGGGTGTCGTACGAGATGTCGGCGATGGCTGCCTTGGCTTCTTCGACCTGACCGAGATGCATGTGCGCGGTCCAGAGCCAGTCGGCCTCGCAGCTGATGAGGTCTTTGGTGTTGCGCATCGTCGCCTCGAGCGACTTCTCGAAGTAGGTGATGGCCTCTTCGAGGCGGCCCTCGGCGTAGTGAGCGACGCCGAGGTAGTGCCACGCCCAGTTGTTCTCGGTGTCGAGCGCGACCGAGGTCTGCAGATCGGCGATGCCCTCGGCCTGACGGTAGGTGTTGAGGTACTTGCGACCGCGGTTGTAGTGCTGAGCGGCGTCGAGCGGCTTGATGGCCAGCGCACGCGAGAAGCACTCGATGGCGATCTCGGCGTCGTGGTTGAAGTTCAGGATGCCCTTCGCGGTGAGCAGCGAGTGGTTGTACGGGTCCTGCTCGAGCGCCGCGGCGACCTTGGCGGCCTCGTCGGCGTCGTACCAGATGAAGCCCTTCGCCGGCTTGCCGTTGTAGGCGATGTCGAGCGTCTGTTCCCAGGTCTTCTGACGATCCATGGTGGTTCCTTCGTGATGGGGGGTTGGGGGGGTGATCGGGTGCTGGTGCGGGCCGGGCCGCTCAGCTGGGTTCGATGTGGTCGATGTGTTCGGGTTGGAGCCGGCCGCGCACGTCGGCGCGTTCGGCCGCGGACCGGCGGCGGTGCCACGGCATGCGTCGCGAGCGCTTGACGGGACGGGCCGCCGACATCGGGTCCATGGCGTCCCGAAGGGCATCGCCGATGAAGCTCAAGGCGAAGACGGCCAGCATGATGGCGACGCCTGGATAGAGGGTCAGGTGGGAGTTGGTGCGCAGGTACGGGCGGCCGCTGTTGAGCATCGAGCCCCACTCGGGCGTGGGCGGTGTCACGCCGAGGCCGATGAAGCTCAGGCCGGCGGCGGCGAGCACGACACCGGCCATGCCCATCGTGACGCGGACGAGGACGACCGACGTCACGTTCGGGAGCACGTGGACCCGCACGATGTACGGCTTGCTCGCTCCCATCGATCGCGCGACCTCGATGAA
>JBPEWX010000478.1:0-2113 GCA_052032235.1 Ilumatobacter sp.
CCTTGTTCTGGATCGCGGCGTGTCACGATCTGCGGGTCTGCGGTGTCTTGAGTAGTGATGGGTGAGGTGACTCGCGTCGATCGGGATGAACGGTTGTTGGCCGCGTACCCTTCCGCTCGCCGCTTCGCTGCAGTGGTGGGATCAGCCGATGTGTCGCCCGACGACCTCGTGCACGACGCGATCGTCGCAGTGTTGAACCGTGGCGGGTTCGATCAGATCGACGACCTAGGGGCGTATCTGCGTCGCGCGATCGTGAACCGTGCGGCAAACGAGCGGCGCCGGCTCGGTCGGCGGCGCCTCGCACTCATCCGTGCTCACCCAGACGCTGCCGACCTGCACGCCCGTGATGCGTACCCCTCTGATCTCGCGCACCTCGCCGAACTCGAGCCACGAGCGCGAGCGGTCCTGTATCTGCACTACGTCGAGGGGCGTTCGTTCGAACAGATCGCGGAACTGCTGGACCTACGGTCCGCCGTAGTGCGCCAGGCGGCGCATCGTGCCCGTCGACAACTCCGCCTCACCGAAGGGGTGACGCCATGATCACCGACGACCTGGAACGCCTGGCCGAACGCGGCCCCCATCACGACCCGGCCGACGTCGTCGCGTCGGCGGTTGCCGAGTCCGACACTGCACGGGCGAAGGCGAAACGGATGCGCACGATGGCGATCGCGGCGGCCAGCGTGGTACTGATCGCCGGGGTGGTCGTCGCCCTGGTCGTGCGGTCGGGCGCTGATCCGGGCGGGGTCGTGTCGTCGCCGACGGTCGACGAGTCGGAGACGTTGCTGCCGTTGTCGTTGATCGCCGAGGGGGACGACCTCGTGGTCGCCGATCTCCCGGACGGGTGGGAGATCGACGATCCCGAGTTCCTCGACGGGATCATCAAACGGGCATTTCGTGACCCTGCCCGGGACGCTGCCGGTTCGGTCAGCGTCGGGTTCGGCAACGTCGACAGGGTCGAACCCGACGGCGAACTACGCCGCCTCGGCGGCGTCGACTGGTTCGTCACGGTCAACGTGGGCCGCTCAACGACGTACATGGCCGTCGGTGACAATGTCTTCCTCTTGGTGGGCGGCTCCGGGTTCGATCCGGCCGAGCTCGACCAGTTCGTCGCATCCTTGCGAGCGAGCCGCCCTGGCGAGGAAGCCGGCCGGCCGGACAGCGACGACGTCGATGACCCCCCGTCCAATCTGTCGTTGCTCGATGCCGTGCGACCCAGCCAAGAGTATTTCGTGGCCGTGTGGGACGCCCGAGAGGTCGTCATCGGCGAGTGCATGAACCGGCGAGGCTTCGACTATCGGTCACGCCCGAACGATGCCGCCGCAACCGGAGGCACCTGGGACGACTGGAATCAGTGGAAGAACGAACAAACCGCATCTCATCCGAGCTTCGAATCAGCATTCCAAGGCAGACCGGACGCTCAGGCCGGAGGTTGCCAACTCGAGGCATACCTCGCTGTGCACGGCCCCGGCGAAGAGGCGTATTCGAAGGCGGCGACGCTCGAGAACGAGCTGCGCGCTCGTTCCGCTGGGCTCGACCTCGACCAGACGACGGTCGATCGATGGGTGGTCGAGCACGCGGAAGAAGTCGATCGAGTCCACGCCGAACTCGATGAGGAATTGCAGACCGCCCGTCGGATCATTCAGAACAGCACCCCCTGAAGCGGCACATACTGAGCGCTCGACAGCCCGTCACCCTCGGTGAGCGCATGACGAGCGATGCCGTTGGCACATACCGCTCCGCTGACGTGCCGTTGTGGGCGGCACGACTGTCCAGCGTCGCTCGATGTTCTGACTGGCTTGCCGCTTCGGCCGCGCCCCTCACCGCTGGGCTGCGCTGGCATGATCTTCGCATGGATAGGACATCCTTGGGAGGTGCCGCAGTAGCAGCGGTGAGCCTTGTGGGGATCGTCGCATGCACTTCGTCCGACGACGCCCAGCCGAAGTCTGCCTTCTGCGACTCAGCCGAGGCCGTAATGACCGAGGGCACCTTTGCCCCCACCGGAGGCGGAGTCGTCCACGCGATGCGCGATCTGGACACGAGCGGATTGTCGGACGCCGATCGGGACGACGTCTCCGCCGCGATCGACGTCGTCGAGGAACGGATCGCGGCGTTC
>JBPEWX010000479.1:0-1840 GCA_052032235.1 Ilumatobacter sp.
GTGATCCTCGCGGCGTTGCCCGATCTGCTCGACGGCGCGCTCGCGAAGGCATCCAAAGCCGCCAGCCAACGGGGTGCGTTCTTCGACTCCACCGTCGACCGCATCACCGACGCGCTGTTGCTCGGCGGGATCGCCTACTACTTCGCCGAAACCGAAGACCCACGGCTCACGGTGCTCCCGTTCGCGGTCATGGCCGTGTCGTCGATCATCTCGTACCAGCGTGCCAAGGCCGAGTCGCTCGGTCTCGACGCCAAGGGCGGGCTCATGGAACGCGCCGAACGGATCGTCGTGCTCTGCATCGGGCTCTTCCTCGAGCCGTGGGTCGACGGAGCGCTCGTGTGGATCCTGTGGGGCATGCTCGTGCTGTCGACGATCACGGCGATCCAGCGTTTCGTCAAGGTCTGGAAGCAGGCCGAGGTCGCACCGGTCACCCAGGCCCGCATCGACCTGCGGCGTGAGCGCCGTGAAGAGCGTCGTGAGGCCCGGGTCGCCCGCCGACGCACCCGAGTCCCGCTCCGCGAGCGCGTGCCCCGTCGCCCGCAGTAGGGACGGCGCCGAACCCGATGGTCGATCCGCGTCGCGAGATCCAGAACGCCGCCACCGTCGGTGGATTCCGGCTCGCCGCGCTCGCAGCCCGTGGTCTGCCCGGGTTCGCCGCCCAGGGCATCTCGCCGGCGCTCGGCTTCGGCGCCAGCTTCGCCAACGTCGAGCGGCGGGCGATGATCGAACGTCATCTCCGGCGCGCCGACCCGACCATGGGTGGCGCACGCCTCCGGCGCGCCGTCCAGCTGGCGTTCGACAGCTACAGCCGCTACTGGCTCGAGAGCTTCCGTCTCCCGCATCTCCCGCGCCGGACGGTCGATCGCGGCATGACGGTCGACGGCTACGAGCACGTCGAAGCCGGCTTGTCCCACGGGAAGGGGATCATCCTCGCGCTGCCGCACCTCGGTGGCTGGGAGTGGGCCGGTCGCTGGCTGGTCGACCGCGGCCTGGGCGTCACGGCGGTCGTCGAGGCGATCGAACCGCCCGAACTGTTCGACTGGTTCAAGCAGCTCCGCAACGAGCTGGGCATGAACATCGTGGCGCTCGGCCCGTCGGCGGGCAAGGAAGTGCTGGCGGCACTGCAGCGCAACGACGTCGTGTGCCTGCTGAGCGACCGTGACATCCAACGCAGCGGGATCGAGGTCGAGTTCTTCGGCGAGACGACCACCCTCCCCGCCGGCCCGGCGACGCTGTCGCTGCGAACCGGCGCCCCGCTGCTCCCCACCGCGGTCTACTTCACCGACCGCACCGACGGCCACCTCGGGGTCGTCCGGCCTCCGGTCGACACGACCCGGTCCGAGGAGCGGCTCCGTGTCGACATCGCCCGCGTGACGCAGGACCTGGCGGGCGAGCTCGAACACCTCATCCGACGGGCGCCGTACCAATGGCACCTGTTCCAACCCAACTGGCCCTCCGATCCGGGCTATTGATAACGACCGTATGGTGCTGACGTACACTCGGGGGCAGGCGCCGACGAGGCTCAACATCGACGCGTCGGATGCCGATGGACAGACAATGAGGCGGACCTGGATCGCACCGGTGCTCGCGGCGATCGTCGCCGTGGCCTGCGCCGTCGCGTACGTGCTGCTCGACGGCGAGCGTTGGGCGGAGTGGCTGCGGATCGGTGTCGTCGCTGCCTCCTCGGTCGCCGTGCTGGTCGGGATCGCCGTCGCCCGTCCCGTCCGCCCGGTGCCCTGGTGGATGTGCTCGATCGGCTTGGCGACGCTCGCCGGCGCGACGTGGGTCCAGAGCGAGCGGATGCTCGACGGATCCCTCGTGTTCCCCGGCGACACCGAGG
>JBPEWX010000048.1:0-2955 GCA_052032235.1 Ilumatobacter sp.
GACACCCGACCCGGACGGACGGGCTACTTCGGCTGGTCGGCGTAGCGGAGGTAGGGCTTGACTTCCTCGACGTTGGGGAGCTTGGCCTTCGCGTCCTCGGTCGACATGGCGGGCGACACGATGACACGGTCGCCGGGACGCCAGTCGGCGGGGGTGGCGATCGGGGCGGCATCGGTGGCCTGCAGAGCGTCGATGACACGCACGATCTCGTCGAAGTTGCGACCGACCGACTTGGGGTAGGTGAGCGTCAGGCGGACCTTGTTGCTCGGGTCGATGACGAACACCGAACGGACGGTCGACGTGTCACCCTCGCCCGGGTGGATCATGTCGTACGCCTCCGACACGGCGCGGTCGGGGTCGGCGATGATCGGGAAGTTGAGGTCGGTGCCGCCGACCTCGCCGATGTCGGGGGCCCAGCCGTGGTGGTCCTCGATCGGGTCGACCGACACGGCGATCGCCTTCGTGTTGCGCTTGCCGAACTCGTCCTTCAGCGCCGCGGTGCGACCGAGTTCGGTCGTGCACACCGGCGTGAAGTCGGCCGGGTGGCTGAACAGCACGGCCCACGAGCCGTCCTTCCAGTCGTGGAACGTGATCTCACCATCGGTGGTGACCGCGGTGAAGTTGGGGGCTTCGTCGCCGAGACGGATGGACATTGGGGTTCTCCCTCGAGTCGTTGTTCGGACTTTCCCGACCACTTTGGTCGGGATTGAAGCATGGCAAACGTCATGCCCTTGCGGCAACGTCGGTCGGCCGTTTTCCATTCCGGCCGTCGCGACCCGCCGCTAGCGTCGTGGTCGATATGGACATCCAGTGGCTTTTCCTGATCCTCGCGATCGTCGTGCTCGTCTTCGGACTCGGTGTCGTCGTCGCCAACCGCCGCAAGATGGGCAGCGGACAGCGCACCGAGCTGCCGCCGCGTCCGGCCCCGTCGGCACCCACCACGACCGTCGACGACACCGAGGGCGACACCCTCGTCGAGGAGCCGCCGGTCGTCGAACCGGAACCCGAACCGGAGCCGGTCAAGCCGCTGTCACTGCGCGACCGCCTGTCGAAAGCACGCGCCTCGTTCAGCGGTGCGTTCGGCAGCATCCTGGGTCGGGGCGCCATCACCGACGAGACCTGGGACGAGCTGGAAGAGGCGCTGCTCCGCGCCGACGTGGGTCTCGGTGTCGCCGACGGCCTGCTCGAGCCGCTGAAGGAGCGGGTGAAGGCCAAGGAGATCACCGAGCCGTCCGACCTGCTCGCCGCGCTGCAGGCCGACATGATCGCCCGATTGGCCGATGCCGACCGTGAGGTCCACTTCGACGAATCGTTCGAGCCCGGTCAGCCGAACGTCTGGCTGTTCGTCGGGGTCAACGGTGTCGGCAAGACGACCACGATCGGCAAGGTCGCCCGCCAGCAGACCGAAGCCGGCCGGACCCTGCTCTTGGCTGCCGGTGACACCTTCCGCGCCGCCGCGGCCGAGCAGCTCGGCACGTGGGCCGAACGCTCGAACACCGAGTTCGTGCGCGGCACCGAGGGCGGCGACCCGTCGTCGGTCATCTTCGACGGCATCGAGCGTGCGGCCGCCAAGCAGATCGACCTGGTGTTGGCCGACACCGCCGGCCGCCTCCACACGAAGACGAACCTGATGGAAGAGCTGAAGAAGGTCCGCCGGGTCGCCGAGAAGGGCGCCGGCACCGTGACCGAGACCCTGTTGGTGATCGACGCGACCACCGGCCAGAACGGTCTGGCGCAGGCCCGCCAGTTCAGTGAGGCGACCGACGTGACCGGCGTCGTGCTCACGAAGCTCGACGGCTCGGCCAAGGGCGGCATCGTGTTCGCCGTCGAGACCGAACTGGGCATCCCCGTCAAGCTCGTCGGTGTCGGCGAGCAGGTGAACGATCTGATCCCGTTCGACCCGGACGAGTTCGTGAACGCGTTGTTCGACACGGGAACCAACGGCTGACGAGCGACGTCAAACGGGCATGCGCAACCACCTCACGCGTTTCGTCCCCGTCACCGCGGCCCTCGCACTCGTCCTGAGTGCCTGCGGCAGCGACGACTCGTCCTCCGATCCGATCGACTCACCCGACACGACGTCGGCGGTCGACGACGGCGGCCTGCGTGCCCCGTCGCCCATCCAGATGACGGGTGGCGGCTCGTCCGACACCCGCACCGCCGGAGCGACGGCCGAGGTCGCCGCCTCCGACATGGCGACCGACATGATGATCGCGCCGTACGTCATCGCCGACTTCGTCGTCGGCGACCTGCCTGCGCTGCCCGGCAACACGACCGGCTACGTCTTCGACGCCAACGGCGTGCCGACCGCCGACGAGGCGGCGGCCATCGCCGCGGCGCTCGGCCTCGAGGGGCAACCGGAACAGATCGACGACGGCTACTCGCTGTTCTGGCGGGTCGGGCCCGACGACGGCACCGCACCGTCGATGATGCTGTGGGACGACGCCATGGGGTCGTGGAGCTACGACTGGGGCTGGGCTGCCCGGGACGCCGAGCTCGTCGCCTGCGAGACCGCAGTGATGCCGGCCGTCGACCCCGAGACCGTCGACACGATCGAGCTCGGCGAGGGCGAGACCACGGAGGGTTCGGCCGTGCCCGAGACGATCCCGGTCGAGCCGTGTCCCGAACCCGAGCCGCCGACCGGGCTGCCGTCGGCAGCCGACGCCGAACAGCGAGCGGCCGACATGCTGACGGCGATGGGCGTCGACATCGCGACGGTGACGTTCGACACCTACACCGACGACTGGACGACGAGCGTCACCGCGAGCGAAGAGCTCGACGGCGTCAGTGCCCGCAGCTGGGGATTCTCGTTCGGCGAGAACGCCGCGCTGCAGTACGCGTGGGGGAGCAGCGCCGCCCCGGCCCCGGTCGGGCCGTACCCGCTGATCGACCTCGACACGGCCATCGCCCGCCTCGAGGACCAGACCTTCGGTGGATGGGGCGGTATGGCCCGAG
>JBPEWX010000480.1:0-5843 GCA_052032235.1 Ilumatobacter sp.
GGCGAACTCGGAGTAGTAGACCGCGCCGTCGGCGACGGCGATCTGGTTGATGTACGTGTCACCGCTGCCGTTCAGGTCGATCGCGTCGACGACGCCGGCCGGCGTCACCCGCACCAGTTCGTTGCCCTCACCAGGCGTCTCGGCTTCGAGGAAGACGGTGCCGTCGCTCGCCACGGTCACCTCGTCCGGTGTGGACGAGCCGGAGCCCGGGTAGATGTCGATGACCGTGAGGTTGCCGTCGCCGTCGAACCGGATGAGTTCCTCGCCGGAGCCCGGCATCACGCCCGTGACGTATCCGACGGTGCCGGCGCTGACGAGATGCCGGCCGTCGACGTCGAACGCGGTTCCGAGTGGCCCGGTGCCGCCGACGGTGCCGTCGCTCGTCCAGATCCGGGTGTCCGGGCCGACCACGGCGACGAAGAAGAACGTGTCGTCGACGACCGTGGTCGCCTCGATGTCGGTGTCGTCCCAACTGTCGCTGAGGTCGTGCACCATCGAGATCTCGTCGTCGGCGATCGAGTAGGCCCACAGCTCACGACCGAACTCGACGCTGCCACGGGCCTCGAAGAAGACGTGGGTCGACGTCGCCGTCAGGTGGTCGATCTCGGCGTCGACCGGTAGGTCGTGGATGTCGGACAGGAGCTCGACGATCGGGGTGTCGTGGTCGGCGAGCACGGTGCCGCTCGACGCCGACATCGTCGACACCACGGTCGACGTGACCAGCAGAGCGGCACCGAGCAGGGTGGCGGCGGTTCGACGCATGCGTCCAGGGTGCAAGACCCGGCGGTGGTGCCACACCCGGCCAGCGGTAGGCGCCGGGTAAGGACAGCCGTACCTCGCCGGTCCGGGTAGCGGGCAGGACCACTCGAACGTGCGCTGGTACCGTCGCCGACGTGTCCGCCGTCCGTCTCGTCGTCGCCGAGGACAACCTGCTCGTTCGTGAAGGACTGGTGAGCCTGCTGTCCACGGTCCCCGATCTCGACGTCGTGGCGACGTGCGCGTCGCTGCCCGAGCTGATCGAGACGGTCGATCGTCACGACCCCGACGTCTTGCTGACCGACATCCGGATGCCCCCCGATCACAACGACGAGGGCATCCGCGCTGCCGAACAGTTGCGCACGACCCACCCCGACGTCGGCGTGGTCGTCCTCTCCCAGTTCGTCGAGCCGTCCTATGCGCTCGCCCTGCTCGATGCGGGTACCAGCGGGCGCGGCTACGTGGTCAAGGATCGGATCGACGAGCTCGATCGTCTGGCCGACGCGATTCGCACGGTGCACGCCGGCGGCTCGTTCATCGACGACATGGTCGTCGACGCCCTGGTCCGGTCGCGGACCCGCATGGTCGACTCACCGCTCGAAGTGCTGACCGATCGCGAACGCGACGTGCTCGGCGAGATGGCGACGGGTGCGACGAACAATGTGATCGCCGAACGGCTGGGTGTGAGCGCGCATGCGATCGAGAAGCACTCGAACATGATCTTCACCAAACTCGGCCTGGCCGAGGACCCGGAGGTCAACCGGCGGGTGAAGGCGGTGCTGGTCTTCCTCGCCGGGAGCGGCACCACCGCCGACGCAGCCTCATGACCGTCGCCACCGCCGTGCCCTCGAACGGCACCGACGTCGTCCGGCTCCGCAACGTCATCCTGGCCGATGCGGTGCTCGCGTTCGCGGCCGGCTGTTTCACCGTCGCCATGTCGTTGACGGTCGTCCGCATCGGCTGGCTGCTGGCGATCGGGCTGTTCGTCGTACTGACGTCACTGGTGATCGCGTCCGCGATCCTTCCGCTGCGCCGGAATCGGGTGTTCGAATCGGTGATGATCTTCGCCGTCGCCAACTGGGTCGTGGCGATCGCCGCTGCGGCGGTGGCGACGTTCGCGTGGCCGCTCCAGATGGTGTCCTGCCTGTTGCCGAGCCTCGTTGCAGCCTCGTTCGTGGCCGCCGACCGCCTGTGGTGGTTCGTGGTCCCGTCGTTCTTCGTGTCGGCGGCCGTGGTGGCCGCCGGCGTGTTGCAGGATTTCACCGGGCTCACCGACGAGGTGCCGGAGTGGCTCCAGACCGGCATCCTGCTCGTTGCGGCACCGGGTTTCGGCGCCGTCATGGTGTTCGTCGCGTTGCAGCACCACTTCAACCTGACCCACGCGCTCGAGGAAGAGCGGATCCTCCGAGCCGACCTCGCCGTCCAGACCGACGAGCTGCGCCGGTCCCGGCAGCGCGTCGTTGCCGCGACCGACCGGGAGCGGCGCCGGATCGAACGCGATCTCCACGACGGTGCGCAGTCGCGCCTCGTCGGCATCAATCTGCAGCTCGCTCGCGTCCGTACCGAACTCCGCACCGATGTCGACGCCGCCGACGACGGTCTGGCGGCGGTTCGCCAGGAGGTTCAACGGGCTCACGCCGAGCTGCGCGACCTCGCACACGGGGTGTACCCGTCGGTGCTGACCCAGCACGGGCTGGCCGCAGCGATCGAGGCGGCGGCCGACCGCAGCCCGACACCGGTGCGGCTCGACATCGGCGCCGTCGGTCGGCTCCCCGCCGACCGCGAGGCGGCGGTGTACTTCTGCCTGCTCGAAGCGCTCCACAACGCCGACAAGTACGCCCAGGCGTCGACCGTCGAGATCCGGCTCCGGCGTACCGGTGACGGTGACGCCGCCGTCGTCGTCTTCGAGGTCGTCGACGACGGCGTCGGATTCGACGTCGTCGCCGCCCGGCTCGACGGCGGCCAGGGGCTCACCAACCTCGCCGACCGGCTCGGCGCGGTGTCGGGCACACTCGAGATCGAATCGTCCGGCGGTGCCGGGACGACGGTCCGTGGCACGGTGCCGGTCGGCTGACGAGCTCAGCTCGGTTCGGGTACGGCGACGATCTCGTCACGTTCCTGCACCGCGACGCCGACCAGCACGAGCGAGATACCGACCAGGTCGAGACCGGACGGTGTCTGGCCGAGCAGGAGCCAGCCGATGAACACCGCCGTGACCGGCAGGGTCGCGAGCAGCACACTGAACCGTCGGATCGGGATCCGACGCAGCACGTACTGATCGATGCCGTACCCGATCGCGTTGGAGAAGACGCCGGTCGCACAGCAGAGGAGCAACAGGGTGGGGGAGACCCACACCGGTCCACTCCACGGCGCTCCCGCCGGCGCGATCACGATCGACCCGATCGCCAAGCCGACGCCGAGCCCGGCGACACCGGATCGCACCTGGGCCACTTTCGATCCGAAGACGATGTACGCCGCCCACATCGCCGACGAGATCAGGATGAACACGACACCGAGGGTGTTGTCGCCGAGCTCGACGCCGCCGAGCGTCACGACGCCGATCACGGCGAGCACCAGCGCGAACCCGTTCCGGGCCGATCGGGTCGTGGCGGCGGCGACCGCGATGGGGCCCAGGAACTCGATCGCGACGCTCTTGCCCAGATCGATCCGTGCGATGCCCAGGTAGAAGAACAGGTTCATGAGCGCCGTGGCGGTGCCGAACACGCCGGCGCCGATCAGGTCGCGCTTGGTCCAACCACGATGGAAGCCGGGCGAGATCGCCAGGAGCGCGATCGCAGCGCCGATCACGCGGAACCAGGCGACGGTCTGCGGCTCGACCTCGTCGAACACGGTGACGGCGATCGCCGCACCGATGTACTGCGACAACGCCGACACGACGAACAGCGCTTCGGGCGGAGCCGTCGAGAGGATTCGGCTGGATCGGCGCACCGCTGGATCATGGCCGCTCCGACCCCTCGATGTCATGATCGATTCGAGATCGGCTGCCACGACGTCGCGTGGACGGACCGAACGTTCGGGTCAGACCGCGTGGCAGGCGACCCGATGAGCGACGACACTCACGGTGTCGCGTCCGTCGTCGATACGCTCCGGGCGCTCCAGCGCCACGTCGACGCCCCGGCAGCGGTCCTCGATGCCGAGGCGGGCTGCTTCGCCGCTCGCGACGATCGGGCATCTCGGATGGAACCGGCATCCGCTCGGGATCCGGCGCGGGTCGGGTGTCTCGCCGACCAGGATCTGCTGCTCCATCCGCTGCATCTCCGGCACGACCGACAGCAGCGCTCGCGTGTAGGGGTGCTTCGGGTCGTCGAGCACCTGTTCCGTCGGGCCGATCTCGACGATCCGACCCAGGTACATGACGGCGATCCGATCGGCGATGTTCCAGGCCAGCCCGAGGTCGTGGGTGACGGCGACGATCGACAACCCGGTGTCGTCGACCAGGGATCGCATGAGCGCGAGGATCTCGCCGCGGATCGACGCGTCGAGCGATGCGACGGGTTCGTCGGCGAGCAGCAGCCTCGGCTCCATCACCATGGCACCGGCGACCACCACGCGTTGTCGCTGTCCTCCCGACACCTCGTGCGGGTAGCGCTCGAGGAACCGTTCGGCCGGGCGCAACCCGGCTCGTTCGAGGGCGTCGGTGACCTTCGCGGTCTCGTCGCCGCGATCGCGACGGATCCGCAGCCCTTCGGCCACGATCTCGTGGATCGTCTGGCGCGGGTTCAGCGCACCCGTCGGGTCCTGGAAGACCATCTGGACGTCGCGTCGGCCCGAACGGCGGGACGGCCCGACCCGTTCACCGTCGATCTCGATCGTGCCGTCGCTGAGCGGCTGCAACCCTTGGATCGCCCGGACCAGTGTCGTCTTGCCCGATCCCGATTCGCCGACGAGGGCCAGGACCTCGCCGGCCTCGACGTCGATCGAGACGCCGTCGACGGCGCGAGCGTCGCCGAATCGGACGACGGCGTCGCGGACGCTGACCACGGTCGTGGTCACGTCGGGTCCTCGACGAGCAGACAGGCCGCACGGCGAGCCTCGCCGGCGGGGGACAGTTCGGGTGCGTCGACGCGACACCGATCCTGGGCGAGGGCACAACGAGGATGGAACGGACAGCCGCTCGGCAGGTGCGCCGGGTCGGGCGGGTCGCCCCCGAGCCCGCTCGGGTTCATGCGCGACGCCGGGTCGCCGATCGTCGGGAACGCAGCAGCGAGCCCGGCGGTGTAGGGGTGCTGCGGGCTGTGGAACAGTTCGCCACTGCGTCCCTCCTCGACGATCCGACCGGCATACATGAGGGCGAGGTCGTCGCACACGTCGGTGAGCACCGACAGGTCGTGGGTGATGAAGATCATCGACAAGCCGCGTTCGGCTCGCAGACGGGCGAGCAGCGCCAGCACCTGGGCCTGCACCATCACGTCGAGCGCCGTGGTCGGTTCGTCCGCGATGAGCAGGCTCGGGTCGCACGCCAACGCCATCGCGATCAGCACACGTTGGCGTTGACCGCCGGAGAGCTGGTGCGGGTACGCAGACGCCCGGTCACCCGGCAGGCCGACCTGCTCGAGCAACTCGACGACCCGGGTGGCGGCCGCCCGTTTCGACGGTTGGGTGCGGTGCAGCAGCATCGGTTCGCCGATCTGGGTGCCGATCCGCTGCACGGGGTTGAGGGCGTGCAGCGCACCTTGGAACACGATCGCCCCCTCGGTCCACCGGACGGCGCGCAGCGCTCCCGGCTTCATCGCGAGCACGTCCTGTCCGTGCAGGAGGACCGAGCCGTCGACGGTGGTGCCGGCGGGTAGGAGCCGCAGGATGGCGTTCGCCATCGTCGACTTGCCGCACCCCGACTCGCCGGCCAGTCCCAGCGAGGCGCCCCGTTCGAGTTCGAACGACACACCGCGAACGGCCTGCAGATCGCCGGACCGGGCGTGGTACGTGACGTGGAGATCGTCGACGCACAACAGCGGGCCGCCGCTCATCGCCGCCCCGCCAGTCTCGGGTCGGCGATCTGCTCCAGGGTCTGACCGATCAGCGTGAACGCCAGGACGACGAGCAGGATCCCGACGCCGGCGGGCGTG
>JBPEWX010000481.1:0-2853 GCA_052032235.1 Ilumatobacter sp.
TGGCGTTCGTGAGCGTCAAGGCCCAGACGGGTCAATCGGCCGCGAACGACGACTGACACACGGTTCGTCGACGCGCCGGGTCAGCGGCCGGATCAGACGCCGAATCGTCCGTGCGGGGCCGACACCACCCGCCCGTTGCGGGTGACGACGTCTTCCTCGCGCAACAGCGCGATCTGCTCGGCTTCGTGGCCGGGCACCAGACGTCCCGCCGCGTTCACCACCCGCCACCACGGCACTTCGTGGTCGGTGGTCTGGAGGATGCGACCGACGAGGCGTGACTGCTTCGGGTAGCCCGCGACGGCGGCGACGTCGCCGTAGGTGGTGACCTCGCCCTCCTGGAGTGCCATCAGCACGTCGACGATCCGACGTTCCCGCACGACGGACGGGTCGGGTTCGGTTCCGTCGTCGGTGACCACGACGTCAGAGCTTGGCGACGTGGCCGGCCTGCAGGGTGCCGAACTTCGGGAGCGGCTGGAAGCTGACCGGCTGGCCGACGTCGATCGTGCGGGTGCCGTCGGCGATCTCGATCACGTGGAACAGGAAGGGCGCGCCGTCGTCGGACGTGACGGTGCCGAGCCCCTTGGCCTCGTCGAACTCGGTGACGGTGCCGCGCAGCATCGCTACTTGACGATCTTCGTGATGGGGATCTCGAGCAGGTCGGAGGCGCCGGCCGCACGCAGATCGGGGATCAGGAGGTTGATGCCGCGCTTTTCGACGACGGTCTCGATCGCGAAGTCGCCGTTGGCGAGCTGGTTGACCGTCGGCGACTTGGCCGACGGCAGCACGTCGAGCACGGCGTCACGATCGGCGGCCGACACGTTGACCTTCAACAGCACCTTGCCGCGGGCGTCGAGCGCTCCGTTCAGCAAGGTCATGATGTCGTCCATCGCCGCACGCTTCTCGGGGTCCGCGAACGCGACCGGGTTGGCGACGACCTCGGTGTAGCTCGTGAGGATCGTGTCGATCACCTTGAGGCCGGCCGCGCGCAGCGCCCGGCCCGTCTCGGTGATGTCGACGACACAGTCGGCGATGTCGGGGATCTTGGCCTCGCTGGCGCCGTACGACAGGCGCACGTCGGCGTCGACCCCGCGGTCGGCGAAGAAGCGGCGGGTCAGCTCGGGGTACTCCGACGTGACCCGAACGCCGTCGGGCAGGTCGGCGACGCTGGTGACCTCGCTGTCGCCGGCGACGGCGACGACGACCCGGACCGGCTTGGAGGTGGCCTTGGAGTACTTCAGTTCGCCGAGGCTCTCGACCTGTGCTCCGGTCTCTTCGACCCAGTCACGACCGGTGATCCCGATGTCGAACAGCCCTTCGGCGACGTAGGTCGGGATCTCCTGCGGTCGCAGGATTCGCACCTCGTCGACCCGGGGGTCTTCGATGGTCGCCTTGTAGTCGACCGACGAGTTCCGGGACACGTTCAGGTCGGCGGCGTCGAACAGCTCGAAGGTCGCCTTCTCGAGCGACCCCTTCGGGAGGACCAGCTTCAGCACGTGCACCGAGGCTAGCGACGCTCGCTCGACTTCTCCCAGGAGGTTCGGTCACGGCGTGCTCCGACCGTTTCCGCCCCGACCGGCCGGGGTACCGTCGGGCCGTGTCCGAGAACGATGACTCCCCGTCGCCCGACGCCGAACTGATCGACGTCGCCCGAACTGCCCGAGAGCGGGCGTACGCGCCCTACAGCAAGTTCCGGATGGGCGCCGCCGTGCGCACCTACGACGACGAGATCATCCCCGGGGCGCTGGTCGAGAACGTGTCGCTCGGTCTGGCGATGTGTGCGGAGCGGGTGGCGCTGTTCGGCACCGTCACCACCGGACACCGGCCGGTCCGCCTGGCGCTCGTGTCGCCACGAACCGACGGCAAGCTCACGCACCCGTGTGGTGCGTGCCTCCAGGTCGCGCTCGAACTGGGCGGACCGGGGGTCGAGGTCGTCGTGGTCGATCCCGACGGCGAGTCGGCGACGTCGACCGTCGGCGAACTCCTGCCCTGCGGTCCGCACCGCTCGTGAGACCGCCCGGGCTCAGTGCTCGGTGGGATCGCTCGCGAGCAGCCTGAGTGCGTGCGGCAACACGTCGATGACGGCATCGATCTGCTCGATCGTCCCCTTGGGGCTGCCCGGCGTGTTGCAGATGATCGTTCGCCCTCGGATGCCGGCGACGCCGCGTGACAGTCGCCCGAACGGGCTGACGAGACGCATCGCCTCCGCGAGTCCGGGTGCGTCGCGCTCGATCACCCGTGCCGTGCCCTCGGGCGTCTGATCGCGTGGCGCGAAGCCGGTGCCGCCGGTGGTGACGATCAGTCCGGCGAACCCGTCGCTCATCTCGGTCAACGTCGACGCGACGGCGTCGGCGCCGTCGGCCGTCACCCGATGATCGACGACCTCGAACCCGTTCGCCGCGAGATGGGCCGCGAGGCCACGTCCTCCGGTGTCGTCACGGCTGCCGTGGAACACCCCGTCGCTGACGGTGAGCACCTTGGCGTGGAGGGGCGTCGTGTCGCTGTCGTGAGCGTGGCTCATGCCGGGCGACGGTACCGGACCAGCACCATGCCGTCGGTGTCGGCATCGTGCGGCAGGACGCGCCAGCCGTGGCCGAACGGCCGCCACGAGCCGACCGCAGGAGGGCGGTCGTCGACCTCGAAGCCGTCGGGGGTCGAATGATCGATCGATTCGGCCGCGGTGAGGGTGCACACGCTGTACACCAGCCGACCACCGGGGCGGACCAACCGTGCCGACGCGGCGAGGATGCGGCGCTGCAGGTCGACGAGGTCGTCGACGTCGGACGGTTGCAGTCGCCAGCGGGCGTCCGGGCGTCGACGGAGCGCGCCGAGCCCGCTGCAGGGAGCGTTGATCAG
>JBPEWX010000482.1:0-1854 GCA_052032235.1 Ilumatobacter sp.
GAAGGTCCGGCGTGGCGGCACCGACGTCGTGAGACCTGCCGGGGCGACGAAGGCGAACTCGTCACCGCCGAGCCTGCCGACGAGGCCGTCGTGTCCGAAGTGGTTCCGCAACCAGGTCGCCACCACCGTGAGCGCCTGGTCACCGAGTGCGTGGCCGTACTCGTCGTTCAGCGACTTGAACCGGTCGATGTCGACCATCCCGACCAGCAGCGGCGTGGCCGCCTCCTGCCAGGGGCCGAGTTCGTCGAGGCCGGCGAAGAAGCCCCGACGATTGGCGATCCCGGTCAGCTCGTCGGTGACCGACGATCGGCGGAGCAGGCGGCGCGCCGTCTCGAGACGGGCGATCAACCGGGCGCAGAAGATGACGATCGGCGGAGCGACGAGCGCCGGAACGACGGCGCTCAGCACGAGTGCCGTCGACCAACTGCCCGGGTCGTCGAACCCTTCGATCGCACCCCAGGCGAGACCGACGAGCAGGACCGACACCGTGGTCGCGCACGCCGTCATGAACGCCACGAACCGCTTGATGCCGTGGCGGTTCACCGACGACAACGCCCATCGTTCGAGGTCGGTCGCCCAGAGCGGTTGCCCGGAGGAAGCCTGTTGGTCGGTCATGGTGGTTACGGGCGGTCGTGGTCCTCGGCCGTCGGTCGGGCCAACCTCGAGTGGCGTCGCCTCGACACCATTGATGCACCGTGTTCTCGGCATCGCGTCGGGACACGGTCAGGTTCTGATCAACGTGCGGGTGAACGGGGTCACCCGTCCGAACGAATTGTCGGCGCGCGACCACACTCACGCGCACATGTCATTTATGTTACGAAACGCGTCTCGACCGGGACGCCAACCCACCCCTATGGAGGTATCCATGTCCCTCGACCGTTCACGCTGGGCCGCCATCGGCGCGGCCGTCGCCGTCACCCTCGGCGCCGGAGGCATCGGGCTCGTCCGAGCAGCGACACCCGAGAGCGACCCCTCGGTGTTCGTGCCGATCACGAACTGCCGCATCTTCGACACCCGCGCCGAATACGAGGTCGGTCCGTTCGACGAACCCCTCGGCGCCGGCGCCGAGATCACCGTCGCCGGCCACGGCGAAACCGGCGACTGCACCATCCCGACGACGGCGACCGCGCTGCAGCTCAACGTCACCGCCGTCCAGGGTTCGGAGAACACCCACCTGACCGTGTGGCCGGCCGACGCCGACCGCCCCGACGCCTCGAACCTCAACCCGCGCGCGGAGGGCGATCCGGCGTTCAACGCTGCGACGGTCCGCCTCTCCCCCACCGGTGAGTTCAAGGTGTACAACCTGCAGGGTGAGATCGACGTCCTGGCCGACGTCACCGGCTACTACGTCCCCGCCGACACCCTGTCGGGCCCTGCGCCGGCCGCCGCCGCCACCGACGGCGACGACGTCGGTGCGATCGGTACCGCCGACACGACCGTGGTCGACGCCACGATCAGCGTCGACGGACCGGGCATCGTCCAGGCCACCGCGGTCGGAACTGCCAGCGGCGACGTGACCGCCGACGACCTCTGGTGCAGCCTGTCCGACACCACCGCCTTCGACGACGGTTCCGTCCAGAAGGTGCAGCTCGCCGGCGCCGACGCACCCACGAACCTCACCGCGATGCGGAGCTTCGAGGTGACCGAGGCCGGCGATCTGACCGTGACGCTCGTCTGCAAGGTGTCCGGCGCGACGGGCGCCGGCGCGGTGGAGAACCCGCAGCTCAGCCTCACCTACGTGCCGACGGCCGCCACCGAGGCACCGACCACGACGGCGCCGACGACCGTCGCCCCGTGACCGTCGCCTGACACACACGACGTCGACCAACGACGCTCGACGTCACCCGACGAGGG
>JBPEWX010000483.1:0-1792 GCA_052032235.1 Ilumatobacter sp.
GGCGAGTTCACCCTCGACGACTTCCTCGAGCAGATGCAGGCCATCAAGAAGATGGGGTCGCTGAAGAGCATCATGTCGATGATGCCCGGCATGCCGAAGGAACTGAAGAACGCCGAGATCGACGACGAGATGCTCGTGCCGATCGAGGCGATGATCTCCTCGATGACCGCGGAGGAGCGAGCCCGGCCTCAGATCATCAACGGCAGCCGGCGCGCCCGCATCGCGAAGGGCGCCGGTGTCGAACCGGGCGAGGTCAACCGCCTCGTCAAGCAGTTCGGCGACATGCAGAAGATGATGAAGAAGATGGGCATGGCCGGCGGCGGCAAGAAGGGCAAGGGCAAGCGCGGCGGCTTCCCGGGCCTCGGCGGTCTCGGCGGCATGAAGGACATGCCCGACATGGCCGAACTGCAGGAGATGATGGGACAGGGCGGCCCCGGTGCACCCGGCGGTCAGCTCCCGGGCGGCTTCAACCCGCCCCGCTGACCGCTCAGGCCGACAGCAACGCCGCGATCTCGACCGGTACGGGCGAGGTGCGAGCGAGACGGCCGGGGAGCATGCGGTCGACGCGCGACGTCGACGCCGGCAACACGATCCGCTCACACGGATGTTCGGCGACGACCGACGCCAGTTCGAACGCCGGATCGGGGCCGGCGGCGACGATCGTCCCGACGATGCGGCCGGGTCGGCTGACCCGGATCGCCATCCGTTCCAGATAGGTCCATGCTGCGCTGGTGACGCTGATGCCCTGGTCATGGGCACGATCGCGCAACGCATTGCACGATCGCCCGCTCGCGAGGACGACGACCAGGACGTGGGTGTCGGTGTCGCGGAGCGCGTCGAGCGAGGTCTCGCCGTCGGGAGCGGTCGGGTCGACCAGGACGACGGTCGCCCGGTCGGTCGACGTGGCGATCGGTTCGGTGGACGGGGTGGGGGTGTTCACGAGGGGGTCCTCCGTCTGGTGTGGGTGGTCGTCCTCGACCGTACGGAACCGATGTGTCGGCTTCGTGAACGGCGTGTGGCGGCGGCCCGGACGGTGTGAGACATCGGTCACCGGGCGCCTCGCGAAACTGTGGCGTTCGGATTCGCGCCGGACGCCGCTAACCTTTCGTGGTTCTCAAATTCGCCTGTAGGAGACAGTTCATGGCAGTCAAGCTGCGCCTCACACGAGTCGGCAAGAAGAAGCAGCCCCAGTACCGCATCGTCGCGGCCGACGCCCGTTCGCCGCGCGACGGTCGTTTCATCGAGATCCTCGGTCACTACGACCCCCGTCAGGAGCCCTCCGGCCTCACCGTCGACAACGACAAGGCCGTGAAGTGGCTGAGCGAGGGTGCCCAGCCGACCGAGCGAGTGGCCAAGCTGCTCGAGATCTCGGGCGCGATGGAGCAGTACAAGGCCGCCAAGTGAGCGACCAGGCTGCACCCACCGCCGTTGCCGTCCTGACCCACATCGTCACCTCGATCGTCGACAACCCCGATTCGGTGACCGTCGACGAGGTCACCGACGAGGGCAAGCTCCGTCTCGACGTCCGTGTCGCCGACGGCGATCTCGGTCGCGTGATCGGCCGCCGTGGCCGCACCGCTGCGAGCATCCGCACGGTCACCCGCGCCGCCGCCAGCAAAGACGGCGTCGAGCTCGACATCGAGTTCCTCGACTAACCCCCATTTCGGCCGGATCGCCCGATCGCTGCGTTCCGCCTCGCCGCTCGTTGCCGAAAGGCAACTCGGGCTCGTCGCGCCTTGCGCTCGAACGATCCGACTCGAAATGGGTAGACGAAGCAAAGAAACTGGATCCC
>JBPEWX010000484.1:0-1767 GCA_052032235.1 Ilumatobacter sp.
GGGCGTGTCGAGTGCGACCGTGGCGCTCCCGCCGTCCATGTGCACGACGAGTTTCCCCTCACGTGGCGTCGCGAGCCCCCACGACGCCGCGGCGACCGCCGACGCGCACGCTCCGGTGCCGCAGGCCTCGGTGATGCCGGCGCCACGTTCGTGGACCCGCATCCGGATCTCGTCGGTGTGTTCGCCCGGCTCGACGATCTCGAGGTTGACGTGCGGGACGGTGGATCCCAGCTGCTGCAGGTCGACCACGTCGACGTCGTCGACGCCGACGACGCTGTGCGGATTGCCGAGGCTGTAGTGGGCCACGGGCCGATCGGGGTGACAGCCGAGTTCGGACCATCCGGACGGTTCGTCGATCGGGTCGACCGAGCCCATCTCGACACTCGCCAGCACGGTGTCCGCGTCGTCGGTCGTGGCGAGCGTGACGAGCCGGGCGCCGGCGTCGGTGAGGATGTGCTGATCGTCGAGATCGCCACGGCGGGCGGCGAGCGCCTGCGCGAAGCAGCGGATGCCGTTGCCGCTCATCTCGGCCCGGCTGCCGTCGGCGTTGTACAGCACCATGCGCGCCGCGTAGCCGTCCTCCGATTCGGCGACGAGCAGGCCGTCGGCGCCGAGGCCGCGTCGGCGATCGCACAGCCGTCGGGCCAGATCGGGCAGGTCGGTCTCGGGAACGTCGGGGTGGAACACGACCAGGAAGTCGTTGCCGAGGCCGTGGTGCTTGGTGATCGTCAGAGTGCTCATGTGCTCCCACCAGCGTACGCCCTCGTGTCCACCGATGGGCTCGGGGTTCCGCTCGCCCGACGCCGGCGGGTGGCGTACGCTCGACCCATGGGACTCGGCGACGAGAAGTACGTCCTCCTCACGACGTTCAAGCGTGACGGCACAGCCGTGCCGACACCCGTGTGGTCGGTGCCGCTCGGCGAACGCGAGATCGGCTTCTGGACCAGCTCCGGCTCCGGCAAGGCCAAGCGACTCGCCCACACCGACCGGGTGACCGTCCAGCCGTGCGACGCCCGGGGCAACGTCAAGGACGGCACCGAACCGGTCGAGGCCACCGCCCGACTCGTCGAGGGCGACGAACTCGAGGCGATCCGAGCCAAGGTCACCGACAAGTACGGCTTCATGACGAAGATCACCAAGGTGCTCGGCACGATCGGCGGCATCATCAAGCGCAACCGCATCCCCTACGGCGACCGCGGCGTCGTGATCACCCTGCCGGAGTAGCCCGCTCGACCGCATCGACGACGAACGGGGCCGCCTCGGCGACGGGGTCGGCCGCCACGTCGACCCATCGCACCCGCGGATCGCGACCGAACCAGCGCAACTGACGGATCGCGAACTGCCGGGTCCGCAGCGTCACCTGATCGACGGCTTCGTCGAGCGTCAGTTCGCCGTCGAGGTGGGCGAGGATCTCCTTGTAGCCGAGCGCCTGCGCTGCCGTCTTCGAGAAGCCCGTCGTCGAACGGATCGCGGCGACCTCGTCGACCAGCCCGGTGTCGACCATGGTCCGCACCCGGCGAGCGATCCGCTCGGTGAGCACCGCCCGATCCCAACGCAGACCGATCTGCACCACGTCGGTCGGCGGGTAGGCGTCGAGACCGGGCCCGAACGACGAGAACGGTCGCCCACTCCCCTCGCACACCTCCAGCGCTCGGACGATCCGCCGATCGTTCGTCGGCTCCATGCGGGCTGCGGCGGCGGGGTCGATCGTGGCGAGACGGGCATGCAGTGCCTCCGGACCGGCACTCGCGAGTTCGGTTCGGAGGC
>JBPEWX010000485.1:0-4428 GCA_052032235.1 Ilumatobacter sp.
TCGCCGCCGTCGAACACTTCCCCGACGTCCTGCGGCGCTTCCGACGCGACCGACCCGACGTGGAGATGACCCTGTCGGTCGCCCCGTCCGCAGATCTGCTCGACGGCCTGCGGGACGGTTCGCTCGACCTGATCGTCTGCGTCGACCCGCCGACGTGGCCCGGCGGGCTCGAGATCGACGCGCTGATCGACGAGCCGATCGTCGTCGTCGCCCCGCTCGGGGTCAGGGTCGGAGAGCCGGCCCGGTGGGGGCCATGGGTCGTGTTCCCGTCCGGTTCGCACACCCGCATCCAGATCATGGCCCGTCTCGCAGAGCTGGGCGCACCGCTCGACGTCGCGGCCGAGTCGCACCAGGCCGACGTACTCCGGCAGATGGTCGAACTCGGACTCGGCTGGACCGTCCTGCCCGAATCGGCCGTGACCGACGACCTCACACGGGGGCCGGTCCTGTTCGATCGCCGGCTCGTCCTCGCCCGGCGCTCCGGATCGGTGCACGACCCGGCCGCCGACGCGCTGGCCGACGCGCTCCGCTCGGCCTGAGCCGAGTGCGGCGGGCTACCGTCCGCCCATGCAGCTCGGGGTGCACATCGGTCAACAGAACCTCTCGATGGACGACCTGCGCGACGTGTGGCGTCGCGCCGACGCCGCCGGTGCCGACTGGATCTCGGTGTGGGACCACCTGTACGAGGCACCGCCCGCCGGTGGCACGATCGACCACTTCGAGGCGGTGGCGTGTCTCGGTGCGCTGGCGGCCGAGACGACGAACGCCCGGCTCGGCTGTCTCGTCTTCTACGTCGGCTACCGGAACCCCGGCCTGCTCGCCAAGGCGGCGGTGACGATCGACCACATCTCCGGTGGACGGTTCGAACTCGGCATCGGCGCCGGCTGGCACGAATGGGAGGCCGCCGCCTACGGCTACGACTTCCCGCCGGTCGGCCGACGGCTCGACATGCTCGACGAGGCAGCCGGCCTCCTGACGAGCTACTTCACGAACGACCGCACCACCCACGACGGCGAGTACTTCCGAGCGTCCGACGCGTCGATGCTGCCGCGACCGGTGCGCGGCCGCATGCCGATCTGGATCGGTGGCGTGGGGGAGAAACGCACCCTGCGCATGACGGCGCAGTACGCCGACGGGTGGAACGCCGCCTACGTGTCGCCGGAGGAGTACCGGCGACTCAACGGCGTGCTCGACGGACACGCCGAGCGTCTCGACCGCGACCCGTCGACCATCGAGCGGTCGGTCAACCTCATGTTCGACCTCGGCAAGGACGAGGCCGAACTCGCCGTCCAGTGGGGCGGCATGTGGGAGCGTGTCCGTGACGGCTCGCTCCACGGCAGCGTCGCGCAGGCCCAGGAACGGATCGTCGAGTACCGCGACGCCGGCGCCGACCTGGTCAACGTCGCCCTGCGCGCCCCCGTCGACCACGACCTGCTCGACGCCTACTTCACCGAGATCGCCCCCGCCCTTCGCTCGACCTGATCCGCGTTCCCTGGATTCGGGAGCCGTTCGGGCGGGTATCGGCGGGGGAGCCATGGAGCCCTACCCGATCCTCCTGGCGGTCTTGGGGCTGACGGTCCTCATCGCCGCCGTTCTCCCGAACCTCGTCGAGCGCCTGCCGATCTCGTTGCCCATGGTCGTGGTCGCGATCGGCATGGCGGTGTTCGCGCTGCCGGTCGGGCTCGAGGCGCCGCGACCGGGGCTCGAGGCGCGCTCCGCCGAACGGCTGACCGAGTTCGTGGTGATCGTGTCGCTGATGGGCGCCGGACTCAAGCTGCGCCGCCCCGTCGGCTGGCGGTCCTGGAACACGACCTGGCGACTGCTCGGCATCACGATGCCGCTGACCGTCGTCGCCATCGCCGTGTTGGGCCAGGCAGCGCTCGGTCTGCCACTCGCCACGGCGATCCTGCTCGGTGCCGTGCTCGCCCCGACCGACCCGGTCCTGGCCTCCGACGTCCAACTGCAAGGACCCGGACAGGACGATGCGACCGTCGACATCGAGACCAGCGACGACATGCGGCGACACGCCGGCGACGAGACCCGCTTCGCACTGACGTCGGAGGCCGGTCTCAACGACGGTCTGGCATTTCCGATCACCAACCTCGCCATCGCCATCGCCGCCGGCGGGAGTTGGTTCGTCCCCTGGCTCCTCGATGACGTCGTCCTCAAACTCGGCATCGGCCTGGGCGTCGGACTGTTGCTCGGTCGCGTCATCGGAGCGGCCGCATTCGCGCCGGACTCACGCTTTGCATTGGCCAGTACCGGTCACGGATTCGTGGCGCTGGGTGCGACCTTGGCGGTGTACGGCATCACCGAGATGGTGCACGGGTACGGGTTCCTCGCCGTCTTCGTCGCCGCCGTCGTGATCCGGCGGTCGGAGGTCGATCACGAGTACCAGACGCTGATGCACGACTTCGCCGAGACGTTGGAACGTCTGGCCAGCGTGCTGTTCCTGCTGCTGCTCGGCGGTGCGGTCGTCGACGGCGCCCTCCGCGGGCTGACGACGACCGGCGTCGTCGTCGGGGTGGTCATCGTGCTGGTCATCCGGCCGCTGACCGGTTGGCTCGCCTTGCTCGGCGACCGCCACGACGGCGCGACGAGAGCGGCGATCGCGTTCTTCGGGATTCGCGGGATGGGGACGATCTACTACCTGGCCCATGCGGTCAACGAGGAGCTGTTCCCCAGGGCCGCCGAGGTCTGGGCGGTGGCGGTTCTGACGATCCTGGTGTCGGTGGTCGTCCACGGCGTCACGGCGACGCCGGTGCTCGCTCGGCTGGACGGGCGGCGCCGCGACCGGGCGACGGCACCCGTCTGAGTGTTCAGACCGTGGCGAGGTCGCCGACCGCGATCGTGCCCGGTTCCGAGACGGTGCCCCCGACGCCGAGTCGGTTGTCGCGCTCGGCGATGATCCGCTTCAGGATCCGGAGGTCTCGATCGAGGCCGGGTTGGGCGCGGGTCACCATCACGCACCGGTCGATCGGTTTGCGGATCTCGACCCCCACCTGCCCGACGCGTGCGACGCCGAGGAGGTCGACGTCCGACGGGGCGTCGACGACCACGTTGATGCGGAAGCGTCGTCGATCCCACTCGGCGAGCGCCCCGGTCGCCACGAGCGAGATCGTCGACCTGCCGTCGTGGAACGTGCGGCCGGCGCTCTGCCACTCGACCCAGTCGGTCTCGTCGTCGACGTTCATCGGGTTCTCGAAGGTGCCCGGGCCGTCCGTCGCCGCGACCAGCTCGACCTCGCGGCCCAGTCGCTCGGACACGGCGTCGTCGTCGGGGAGGTCGACGCCGTGCTCGTCCGTGATGCGCGGGCGGGCGTCGCCGCGATGCGTCGCCGACAGGAACAGCAACGCCGGTTCCCGGCGCGCCGTCAGGACGAGGCCGGTCGAGCGGTCGCGCAGTCCCCACGCCCGATCGCCCACGATGCCGTCGGGCCCGACGTCGGCGGTGCTCAGTCGTTCGCCGCCCAACGACTTCACGGGGTACCGCCAGATGTCCACGACGCGCATGAGGGCACCCTAGGCGGCGACGTCGGCCGACATCATTCGAGTCGGAGGCGCAGCGGGGTCGGGTCGGGGGACTCGGCGTCGGCCCAGTGGATCCGGCCCTTCCGTTCGGTCTGCTTGGCGACGAGGAGTTCGTGGTCGGCCTCGACCATGAGGGTCGCCAGATCGACGTCGCGACCGCCGCGCTGCGCGGCGCCGATCGTCACGTCGACGCCGTACTCGGCGCAGGCGTCGCGGACGGCGTCGCGGACGCGGGTGAGCACCCGATCGCAGGTCGCACGATCGGTGTCGGTGATGGCGATCGCGAGCTCGTCGCCGCCCAGCCGCCCGACCAGATCACCGGACCGGACATGGGTGTTGATCGCATCGCCGATCCGGCGGAGCACTTCGTCGCCGACGGCGTGTCCGTGGGTGTCGTTGACGCGTTTGAAGTCGTCCACGTCGACCAGGGCGAGCACGAACGGTGAGCGATGGCGTCGGGCCGTGTCGAGCATCCCGTTCGCCTCGCTCAGGAACGTGCCGCGGTTCGTGACCTCGGTGAGCGCATCGAAGCGGGCCATCACGCGTAGTTCGTCGATCGGGCGGCGGAGCCATCGGGTGAGGATCGGCGTCGCCAACAGCAGACAGATGCCGGCGAGCGCGATGACGACGAGGGCGACGCGGGCGCGTCGGTCGAGCGCACCGACGAGGCCGATGTCGTCCGTCCGGATCAGGACCGACCAGGACGGTGCGTTGGCGCCGGGGAGGTCGATGAGGTGCACCCGTCCACCGTCGCCGATGTCGACCGGTGCATCGCGCCGGATCAGCTCGTGGAGCTGGTCGAGGGTCAGACCGACCGATTCGACCGACGGCAGTTCGTCGCCGAGCGCCTCGTCGGAGAGTGGATGTGACGCCGGTGCGGCGACGACCGACGTCCCGG
>JBPEWX010000486.1:0-9647 GCA_052032235.1 Ilumatobacter sp.
CCGAGCTGGACGATGTCGCCGGCGGCGGCGCCGGTGAGCACCTCGGCGAGCTCGGTGTGGTTGGCGTCGCCCGCGGGGAACAACTCGATCGGCGGGGGCGGCGGTGCTTCGTGTTCGATCCGATAGACCGCCGGCATGCGCTGGGCTCGTCGCGGCGGCCTGGTGAGCCCGATGCCGCGTTCGTCCTGCTCGAAGTCGACGGGGGTGCCGTCCGCGGTGCTGACCGTGTACACCCGACCGTTCTCGTGGCCGAGGTGGGCGAAGCGTCCTCGACCGCTGACGTCGATCGCGTACAGCTCGTCGTCGACCGTCAGGTATCGGGCGTCGTCGTCGCCCCAGTGGGTCCACGGTCGGCCCTCGTCGACGAGACGCTGGTGCCGCCGGACCCACCCGCCGACGGCGCGCAACCGTTCGACGACCGACGCGTCGAAAGCGCCGTCGGCGCCGGGCCCGACCTCGAGCAGCAGGTGGCCGCCCTTGGCGACGACCTCGGTCAGTTCCGACACGAGTGCCGTCGGCGTGGCGAGCATCTCGTCGGGTTCGGCCCGGTTGAAGGCGCCACTCGCGCCGAGTGGTCGACGGAACTCCCACGGCTCGGCGACGATGTCGTCGGGGAGCCGGTGTTCGACGGCGCTGACGTCGGACCGCGCCGCCCACCAGCGATCGTCGACGAGGACGTCGGGCCGGATCCGGCGGAGGGCTTCGTGGAGTTCGTCACTCCGCCACCGGTCGCCGCCTGCTCCCCAGTGTCCGTCACCCCAGACGAACTGGGCGCCCATGCGCTCGACCAGGTCGATCACCTGGGGGTGGACGACGTCGTCGACGTAGTCGGCGCCGGGGTAGCGCTCGTCCGACCAGTCGAGCAGCGAGTACGACACGCCGAACGCCAGCTCGGCTCGCTCGCACGCCGCAGCGAACTGTCCGAGCACGTTGCGGGCCGGCCCGTCGTGCATCACCGTGCGGTCGGTGCCCGGAGCATCCCACCAGCAGAGTCCGTCGTGGTGTTTCGCCGTCATGACGGCGTAGCCCATGCCGGCGTCTCGGGCGAGACCCGCCCAGGCGTCGGGGTCGAACGCGTCGAAGTGGAGGAACGGGAAGAAGTCGTCGTAGTCCTCGACGTGGCCCCACCGCTCGCGGTGATAGTGGAGCGCCTCGACGAGCGACGTCGGGTGGAGGTTGGCGTCACGAACCCGGCCGTCGATGTGGGCCCGATACCAGGAGACGTCCTGGCCGACCGGGGCCCAGCCGGGCACCGTCGCCAAGCTCACGTCGACCAACATCCCGAATCGTCGGTGTCGCCACCATGCCGAAGGCTCCATCTGACGCCCATGTTCGCACGTCGGCCCGCGTCGCGCCGCAGCGCGGGCGTCCGAGCGCCCGCCCCGGACACGAACTACGGTGTCGACATGTTGATCGCCGACATCCACCACGTGTCGCTCAACGTCACCGACACCGAGCGAGCACTCGGCTTCTACCGCGACCTGCTGGGGTTGGCGGAGCTGGAACGGCCTGCGTTCTCGTTCGGTGGGGCGTGGCTCGACGCCGGCAACGGTCGCCAGGTGCACCTCATCGAAACGACGGATGTGCCCGACGACGTCGGGCAGCACGTGGCGTTCTCGGTCCACGATCTCGACGACGCGGTCGAGGTGCTTCGCGGGGCGGGCTGCGAGGTGTCCGACGCCAAGTCGGTCGGTGGCACGACCGCACGGCAGGCGTTCGTGCTCGATCCCGACGGGAACCGAGTCGAGCTGCACCAGCCGGCGAACGTCGGATGACGGCTCCGGGTCGAACACGACGAGCCCGCCTGAAGCGGCGTTCGATCACGATCCCGTCGCTCGTCGCGATCGCGGTGTTGGCGACGCTGGGAACGCCACTGTGGCTTCCGGCCGTCGTGCTGGTCGACGCGGTCCGTGGCCGGTTCCGGTTCCCGCTCGCTCGGCTCGGCGCTTTCGGCGTGTGTTGGGCCTGGATCGAGCTGGCCGGCGTCGCCCGTTCGTTCTGGGCGTGGATCACACTGCGAGCCCACGACGAGGAGTACCACTACGAACTGATGCGTTGGTGGGCCGGCCTCCTCATGTCGGCGCTCGGCGCGACGACCGGCATCCGTCCACGACTCGAGCAACCGGAAGCGCTGGCGGGCGGCAATGCGATCGTCGTGGCCCGCCACGCCAGCCTCGCCGATTCACTCCTGTCGGCGTGGGCGATCCGGTGCGAGGCCGACCTCCGCCCCCGGTACGTCCTGAAGAAGGAACTCCTCGGCGACCCGTGTCTCGACATCGTCGGCCTGCGAGTCCCGAACTACTTCCTCGACCGGCAGGCGGCCGACAGCGACGCCGAACTCGACGCGCTACGTGATCTCGCCGCCGGTGTCGGCGACGGCATCGTGGGGGTGATCTTCGCCGAGGGGACCCGGGCGAACGACGCGAAGCGGGCGAGGGCGATCGACAAGATCGCCGAACGCGACCCCGACCGCGCCGAGCGGATGCGTGGCCTGCGGCGGTTGCTCCCGCCGCGACCGGCCGGCACGCGAGCCATGGTCGAGGCGGCACCCGACGCCGACGTGGTGCTCGTGTGGCACACGGGGTTCGACGGGCTCGACACGTTCGGCGGGATCATCGACCAGCTGGCCGAGCCGCTCCCGCCCGTCCGGTTCGTGCCGAGGCGGGTCGATCGCGCCGACGTCCCTGCCGGCGACGACTTCGACACGTGGCTCGACGACCAGTGGCTCGCGCTCGACCGCGAGGTCGATCAGGCGCTGCGCGCATCCTGATCGCCCGACGGCCCGATGCGGCCCGCGGCTCCGCCGTTGCGTAGCGTCGTCGCCGTGAAGCTTTCGATGATGATCAACTACTCGGGCGACTTCCACGCTGACGTGGAGCGCGTGCGCGAACTCGAGGCGGCAGGCCTCGACATCGTCTGGGTCCCCGAGGCGTACAGCTTCGACTCGGTCAGCCAGATGGGCTACCTGGCGGCGAAGACGAGCACGATCCAGATCGGCTCGGGCATCCTCAACACCTACTCACGCACCGCCACCTGCATGGCGCAGACGGCGGCCGGTCTCGACTACGTCAGCGACGGCCGGTTCGTGCTCGGTCTCGGCGCCTCCGGACCGCAGGTGATCGAGGGTTTCCACGGGGTGCCGTACGAGAAGCCGATGGCCCGGATCCGCGACTACATCAACGTGTGCCGCATGACGTGGCGCCGCGAGAAGGTCGTCTACGACGGCAAGGCCGTGCAGATCCCGCTCCCGGAGGGGCAGGGCACCGGACTCGGCAAGCCGCTGAAGATCATCAACCATCCCGTGCGCGAGAACATCCCGATCTTCTGGGCGTCGCTGATGGGACTCTCGGTCACCGCCACGGCCCAGTACGCCGACGGCTGGCTCCCGATCTTCTTCGACCCCGAGAAGTTCCACACGGTGTGGGGCGACGAGCTCAAGAAGGGGCAGGCGCAGCGCGACGAGTCGCTCGGCCAGCTCCAGATCTCGGCCGGCGGCATGGTCGCCATCGGCGACGAGTACGCCGGCGAGGGTGCCGATCGTGTGCTCGACATGGCGCGCCCGAACGTGGCGCTGTACGTGGGCGGCATGGGTGCCCGCGACAAGAACTTCTACAACACGATCACGCAGAAGTACGGCTACGTCGACGAGGCGATCGAGATCCAGGACCTGTACCTGTCGGGCAAGAAGGAAGAAGCGGCGTCGAAGGTGCCGCGCGAGATGCTGGCCAACACGAACCTCGTCGGCCCGGCGAGTCACGTGAAGGAACGCATCGCCGCATACCAGGAGGCGGGTGTGACGCACCTCGCGGTGACGCCGATCGGCGACCCGACCAAGACGATCGAGCAGCTGCGCGACCTGATGGGCTGATCGCCCCTACGCTGGGGGGATGGCCGAGCAGCCCGAACCGAACGACGCCCCCGACGCCGACGCCGACGCGGCTTCGGGGGCGACCGGTGCGGCCGACCGGGCGCTGCCCGAACCCGGCTACGACGAGCGGATGGCCGCCCACGAGCAGGAACTGGCCGACGCACGCCGATACGCGATCGAGGCGGGGAAACGCAAGGCCGGCCTCGCCGGCGCTGCGATGGCGGGTGCGATGTTCGCCGTCGCCGACATCGTCGAAGGCCCGAAGAAGGACGACAAGCCGGTGACGGTCGAGGCGTCGAGCGACCCCGACGACGTCGATCGTGACGGGATCGACGTGCAGGTGGGCGACGTCGAGGTCGGGAGCCCGGCGCTGCCGACGCTCGATCCGGTCACCGAGCGCCACCACCGCAAGCCGCCCCAGGTCTGAGCGGCGGGGCCGTCAGGCGGCGTACGCGCCCGGACGGCCCAGCAGACCGCGATGCCACCGGCTCGGCGTCAGCGCGATCGCTCGTGGCTCGTCCTCGAACATCCAGCGGGCGAAGTTGCGGCGTCCCCACGAGCCGCTGTGCTCGACGACCCGCAAGGCCAGCTCGGCGCCACGTCGATGGGCGAGCACCGAACCGAGCCGCTTCGCCATGCGGTGGTCGGCGAACAGTTCGGCTCGGACGAGCGATTCGTACTCGTCGGCCACGAACCGCGGTTGGAGGGCGCCGCCGAGGGTGATCGCCTGTGCCGCGAGTCGGCCGGTGAGGAGCGCCTGGCCGATGCCTTCGCCGGTCATCACGTCGGTCGCCGCCGCGGCGTCGCCGACGAACAGCACCCGGTCGGACGAGAGTGGGACCTCGTCGATGCGTGCCGGGATCGGCCACGCCGTGTGGCGTCCCTCGAGCTCGGCGTCGTCGCCCAGCGCGGCGACCACGTGTGGCCGTCGAAGCAGGTCGCGCCACAGCTCGGCCATGTCGCGGACCTTGCGCTCGCCGTCGCGGAGCACCCCGAAGCCGATGTTGGCCCGGTTGCCCGGCAGCGGGAACGACCAGGCGTAGCCCGGCAGCAGGTCGGGTTCGAACCAGACGATCAACCGATCGGCGGCGGGGCCGGTCACGTTGCCGACGTACTGGCGGAAGGCGTGCCATTCGCCGCGGTAGCCGTCGATGCCGAGCCCGAGCGCCTTGCGCACGGGGCTCCACATCCCGTCGGCGGCGACGACGTACCGAGCGTGGATCTCGGCGAACGCCGGGCCGTCGACGGTCACGACGGCACGCTCGTCGTGCACCTCGACGTCGCGGACGGTGACGCCCTCGTGCACCGTCGCGCCGGCGTCGCGGGTGAGATCGACGAGTGCGTCGTCGAGTTCGAGTCGCGGGCACACGGCGGCGTAGCGGCCGTGGTCGGGGAGGGGGACGCGCGTTTCGCGGCCGTCGGGGGAGCGCAACCACGCCGCGTCGACGTCGAACCAGCCCTCGATCGGGGCAGGGTCGAACCCCAACGACTCGAGTTCGCGCAGCGCCAACGTCGTGAGGCCGTCGCCGCAGCACTTGTCGCGGGGGAAGTGGGCCTTGTCGACGACGACCACGTCGCGGCCTGCTCGGGCGAGCTCGACGGCGGCAGCGGCCCCGGCCGGACCGGCCCCGACGACCACGACGTCACACGTCACCACGGCATCGACCGACATCTCGTTCATCGCCGATCCAGGCTACGGGCGTCGGCTCGTTCTCGACCGAGGGCGGTCCCTACGATGCCGACTGCGGGGACGACGCCCCGCCCGAGCGATGGAGGTAGCGATGGCGAAGTTGTGCGAGGGCCGGGTGGCGATCATCACCGGCGCCGGACGAGGGATCGGACGGGAGTACGCGTTGATGCTGGCCGAGCACGGCGCCAAGGTCGTCGTCAACGACTTGGGCGGCGCACGTGACGGCACCGGCGACGGTGACGTCAGCCCGGCCCAGTCGGTCGTCAACGAGATCGAGGCGATGGGGGGCGAGGCGATCGCCAACGGCGAGAACGTCGCCGACTTCGAGGGTGCCAAGCGGATGGTCGACGCGGCCGTCGAGGCATTCGGCGACCTCCACGTGGTGATCAACAACGCCGGCATCCTGCGCGACCGCATGCTCGCCAACATGACCGAGGCCGAATGGGACGCGGTCATCAACGTCCACCTGAAGGGCACGTTCGCTCCGACCCACCACGCCGTCGCGTACTGGCGAGACCGTTCCAAGGCCGGCCACGAGGTCAGCGGCCGCGTGATCAACACGACGTCGGTGTCGGGCATCTACGGCAACATCGGCCAGACGAACTACGGCGCCGCGAAGGCGGGCATCGCGTCGTTCACCAACATCGCAGCGCTCGAAGTCGCCCGCTACGGCGTGACCGTCAACGCGATCGCCCCGGCTGCCCTGACCCGCATGACCGAAGACCTCGGCATGGGGCAGGCGAGCGAGGAGGACAAGGAGGCGATGTCGCCGCGCTGGATCGCCCCGATCGTGACCTGGTTGGCGTCCGAAGAATCGGCGGCCGTCACCGGCCGGGTGTTCGAGGCCAGCGGTCGGGTGCTGGCGGTGGCCGAAGGCTGGGTTCGCGGACCGAGCGTCGAACCGACCGACGACCCGACCGGCATGGGCGTGCTCGTCGAGAGCATGCTCGCCGAGGCGCGGGCGAACTCGGGCATGGACGGTCAGCCGGGCGGCCCGCCGCAGTCGCCGCAGGCGCCCAACTCGAAGGGCGGTCAGTGAGATGCCGTTGAACCCGGACGCCGTCGGCACCAAGGGTGAGCCGGTCGAGGTCAGCTGGACGAGCAAGGACGCACTGCTGTACGCGGTCGGCATCGGCGCCGGCACGGACGAGCTGGCGTTCACCACCGAGAACACCAACGGGGTCGACCAGCAGGTCTTCCCCACGTTCCCGGTCGTGCTCGGCTGGGGCAAGGGGTCGGCGATGGGCAACATCGGGTCGTTCAACCCGGCGATGCTCGTCCACGGCCAGCAGGCCGTGACGCTGCACCGCCCGCTGCCGGTGGAGGGCACCGCGACGTTGCAGAGCCAGGTCGTCGCGATGTACGACAAGGGCAAGGCCGCCGTCGTCGTGTCCGAGTCGCAGGCGACGCTCGACGGCGAACCGCTGTACAGCACCCGCAGCTCGGCGTTCATCCGTGGCGAGGGCGGCTGGGGCGGCGACCGCGGCCCGTCGGGTCCGCAGAACGTGCCGCCCGATCGTGATCCCGATCACTCGGTGACGTACACGACGTCGCCCGACCAGGCGCTCGTCTACCGACTGTCGGGCGATCGCAACCCGCTGCACTCCGATCCGGCGTTCGCCGCGATGGGCGGGTTCGACCGACCGATCCTGCACGGCCTGTGCACCTACGGGTTCACCGGGCGGGCGCTCCTGCACACCTTGTGCGGCAGCGATCCCGCCCGGTTCGGCCACATCGAAGGTCGCTTCGCGTCGCCGGTGTTGCCCGGTGAGGCGCTCACCGTCGACATGTGGGCGAGCGGCGACGGCGAAGCGGTCTTCGTGACCCGGGTCGACGACCGGGTGGTCATCGACCAGGGTCTCGTGACGTTCAGCGGCTGAGATCGGCCGGTGAGATCACTGGCTGCCGCCGGTGATCTCACCGACGAGCAGCTCGGGCTGGACGTTCGTGTAGTTCGGCACGTCGCCCATGATCTTGGCGCCGTGTTCGGCCATGGCGCCGTTGAAGGCGTCCTGGCTCGACACGACCGCCCACCCCATGGCGGCCCACTTGCCGTCGGCCATGGCAGCGGCGCCCCAGCCCTGGCAGGCGTCGCCGAGGGCGTCGGCGAGCATCGGCATGTGGGTGCCGGTGTAGTAGTCCATGTCGAAGGTCGAATCGTCGGTACGCGGGTACAAGATGGTGACGGCAATCATGCGCGAAGTCTGACAGAACGCGAGGTCGGCGTCGTCAGCGGAGCTGCTTGACTGGCCGCATGGCCACGACGATCGCCGCGCTGCTGCTCGACCACGATCGGCTCGCGGTCGCCGGCGCACTGGCGGCCCGGCCGATGACGACCGACGAGCTCACCGAACAGACGGGGCGGTCGGCGCGGCAGGTGTTGGTGTGCGTCGGTGAGCTCCGCAACGCCGGTCTCGTCGGGCACGTCGACGGGCGGTACGAACTCGATCTCGACGCGCTGCGCGATGCCGCGCAGCAGCAGGCCGACGTCGAGATGCCGATGGATCCGGCGATCGGGTTCGGGATGACCGACGACGAACGGGTCGTGCTCGAGCGGTTCTTCTCCGGTCGCACGCTGGTCGAGTTCCCGTCACAGCGGGCCAAGCAGTTGGTCGTGCTGCAGCGGCTGGCACTCGAGTTCGATCTCGGCCGCCGCTACACCGAACTCGAGGTGAACGAGATCCTGTTCCCGTTCTTCGCCGACTGGTCGACGTTGCGGCGTCATCTCGTCGACGAAGGGTTCCTCGACCGGGAGCCGATCGGTGGCGGCAACCAGTACTGGCGCAGCGGCGGGCGCGTCACCGACCTGCCGCCCGACTGATCCGGCGTCACGATCGTCACGATCCTGTGCTCGAACCGGCGTCGTTCTGTCACCGTCCTGTCACAGAGCGTGCCTAATCTCGCTCGGCATGCGGATCGAGATCGAACCCGCCCGCACGCACGACACCCACGTGCCCGACGACGCCGAGCACCGTCGGCCGGCCGAGTCGGGGTGGAGTGACGACGAGCTCGCCCGGCTCCGCAGCGAGTGGGACGCCGAGCCCGGCCACCGCTGACGCGAAAGCCGCGGCGGGCGGCGGACGGCTTGCTACAGTCGAACCTGTGTTCGCCAACGGTCGACAGCTCGCACCCATGCGCGTCCTCGGGATCGACCCCGGGCTGACCCGGTGCGGGTACGCCGTGGTCGACGGCAAGGGCCCCGGGGCGGCGACGGCGATCTCGCTCGGGGTCATCCGCACACCGGCGTCCGACGAGTTGCCGTACCGGCTCGCCGCCCTGCGCACCGAACTCGTCGATCTGCTCCAGGAGTTCCGACCCGACGTCGTGGCGGTCGAGCGCGTCTTCTTCCAGGTCAACGTGCGCACGGCGATGAGCGTCGGTCAGGCCAGCGGTCTCGCCCTGTGCGAGGCGGCGGCGTTCGGGTGCGGCGTCGTGCAGTACACCCCCAACGAGGTCAAGGACGCGGTCGCCGGTTACGGCGCCGCCGGAAAGGAACAGGTCGCCAAGATGGTGCAGGCCCGCCTCAAGCTCAGCAAGCCGCCCAAGCCCGCCGACGCAGCGGACGCCGCAGCACTCGCCCTGTGCCACCTGGCGGTCGCCCCGCTGCACCGCCGTGTCGCCGCCGCAGGGGTCGGGCGATGATCGGGTCGCTGCGCGGCGAGGTGCTCGAACGCGACCTCGACGGGTCGGTGCTGATCGAGGTCGGCGGGGTCGGCTACGTCGTCCACGTCTCCCAACGGGCGCTGGCCGAGCTCGAACCGTCCACGCAGGCGTTCCTGCACATCCACCATCACATCCGCGAGGCCGACCAGCAGCTGTACGGCTTCCTGACGCGCGACGAGCGCACCACGTTCCAGACCCTGATCGGGGTCCACAACGTGGGGCCGGCGCTCGGCATGGCGATCATCGCGACCCATCCGCCGACGGCGCTGGTCGACATCGTGGCCGACCAGGACGTCGCCGCGTTCACGCTCGTACCGGGCGTCGGCAAGAAGACCGCCGAACGGTTGCTCGTCGAGCTGAAGTCGAAGCTCAGCATTCCGGTGCTCGACGGTGTCGGCGGTTCGGGTGACGGCGGCAGCAGCGCGG
>JBPEWX010000487.1:0-3004 GCA_052032235.1 Ilumatobacter sp.
CCGGGCCCGGTGGGTAACAGCGATGCGACGACGCAACGGATCCGACACCGTTCGTCGGGTACGGCACCAGAGCCAGCAGGATTGGGGGCGGACCGGGCGGGTATCCACGGGCATGACGAGCGACACCAACGACGACACGCCGAACATGCCGTCGGCGCGGGACCTCGACTCGGACGTGCAGAGCACGCCCGCCGGTACGACCGACGAACTCGAGGACGAGATCGACGACACCGGCGCCGAGGTCGGACCCGACGCCGACAACTGACATCCGACCCTCTCCGCCGAGCCCGAGTGCTGGCATGCTCGATGCATGGCAGGCACGGCTGCAGTCATCGGCGGAGGACCGGCCGGACTGATCGCGGCCGAACGCCTCGCGTCGGCCGGCGTCGACGTGACCGTCTACGACCACGCCCCGTCGGTCGGCCGCAAGTTCCTCCTCGCCGGTCGCGGCGGCCTCAACATCACCCACGCCGAACCGTTCGAACAGTTCGTCGCCCGCTACGGCGACGCCGGCGACCACCTCCGTCCGTCGCTCGAGGCGTTCCCGCCCGACGCACTCCGGGCGTGGTGCGCCGACCTCGGCCAGCCGACCTTCGCCGGCAGCAGCGGTCGGGTGTTCCCCGAAGCGTTCCGAGCCACGCCGCTGCTGCGAGCGTGGCTCGCCCGCCTCGCCGCCGCCGGCGTCGGGCTGGCGCCCCGCACCCGCTGGCTCGGCTGGTCGGACGACGGCGACCTGCTGCTCGGAACCCCCGACGGTGAACGGACCGAACGGCCCGACGCGACCGTGCTCGCCCTCGGCGGTGCGAGCTGGCCACGCGTCGGCTCCGACGGCGGCTGGGTCGACGCGTTCCTCCGAGCGGGCATCGACGTCGCTCCGCTCCGGGCCGCGAACGTGCGCGTCCTCGTCGGGTGGACCAGTTGGTTCGTGCAGCAGTACGCGGGCGAGCCGCTCAAGAACGTCGCCCTCACGGTCGGCGACCGCACGGTCCGGGGCGAACCGGTCGTGACCGAACACGGGCTCGAGGGCGGGCCCGTGTACGCCCTCGGCGACCTGATCCGCGACGAACTCGACGAGCACGAGCGCGCCACGATCACGATCGACCTCGCCCCCGACCTCACCGTCGCGCACCTCGACGACCGGCTCGGTCGACGCGAACGCGACTCCACCTCGACCCGTCTGAAGCGGGCCGGCCTCCACGCCGTGGCGGTCAACGTGCTGCGCGAAGCGACCGGCAACGAGTTGCCCACCGACCACGCCGAACTGGCCGCCCTCATCAAAGCCGTGCCGCTGCGCGTGACCGGCACGGCGTCGATCGACCGGGCGATCTCGTCGGCCGGCGGTGTGCGCTGGAGCGAACTCGACGAGCACCTCATGCTCCGCCGCCGACCCGGCACGTTCGTCAGCGGCGAGATGATCGACTGGGAAGCCCCGACCGGCGGCTACCTCCTGCAAGCCTGCTTCAGCACGGGCCGCACCGCCGGCGACGGCGCCGCTGCCTGGATCGCGCAGCGGTAGCGGTCAGCCGTCGCCGAACGTCACGACGTCGAGGTCCATCGGGAGCACCGGGACGTCGGGCACGTCGACCGCCTCGTGCACGATCCACTCGTCGTCGAGCGCGTCGCTCGAGTTCATCCATTGATCGTGATCGACGACGCCGGTCACCGTCATGTCGACGAACCCGTAGGGGATGCTGTCCGCGGCCAGCGCGCTCGGTCGGTTCATCAGATGGAGGTGCAGGTGCGGTGCGCTCGTGTTGCCCGAGTTGCCGAGTTCGCCGATCTGGTCGCCGGCGCGGACCGTGTCGCCCTCCTCGACCGTGACCGACCCGAGCTTCAGGTGCGCGTAGAACGCGTACACGCCGCCGCCGAAGTCGATGATGACGTGGTTGCCGTCGACGGTCTCGATCGTGATCGACCCCGGGTCGGGCAGCGAACCCGGCGCCTGATCGTCGAGCTCGTCGAGGACCTCGACGACGGTGCCGTCCGCGATCGCGAACACCGGCTCGCCGTAGCCGAACCAGCTCGTGACGTCGCTCGGGTCGCCCTCGAACAGGCGACCGTTCGGACCGATCCGCATCCAGTCGATCGCGAACCGCTGGGCGTCGTGCAGCTCGCCGCTGATCGTCTGGATCGAACCCCGGTGGGCGCCGGCGTCGGTGCAACACCCGTTGATCACCATCCAGTTGTCCCCGGCGAGCGGTGCGCCGACGGTCGCCGCGGTCCGGTCGGTGATGCGCCACGGCGCCAGCAGGTACTCGACCGGTGCGGGTTCGCTCGCCCCGGGGTGCGCCCCACCGGTGCCGACCAGACGGTGCACGATCGTGTCGGGCACGTCGTCGTCCGACGCGAACTCGAGCTCGACCAGCACGACCATCGATTCGTTCGGTTCGAGGTCGGGTGTCGTGATCAGGCCCGACTCGTCGGGTTCGACGCGCGGTCGGCCGCTCAGCACCCGCTCCCGCTCGGCCAGGTCGTCGCCGGTGAGCGAGTACAGCACCCGCTCCTGATCGTCGTCGTCGAGCACGTCGATGCGGTCGATCGTCGCCGGGACGGCGTTGGCGTTCGTGAGCAGCAGTTCGTAGACCACGTGCCACTGTCCGTCGCTGCCGAGGACCGGTGCCGTCTCGTCGCCGACCGTCGCGGCGATCACCGGCGTGAACGCGTCCGGGACACTCGGCGTGGGGGCCGGTGTCGGCGCCGGATCGACCGACGCTTCCGGCACGGTCGAACCGGCAGCCGCTGCTGCGTCGCCTGCCTCGTTCGAGTCGTCGGCGCAGGCGCTCAACGCCAGTGCCATGACGGCGGTCGTCACCACGGTCGCGGAACGTCGACCGAGGCGACCACGGCGGGATCGCGTCATCGTCTGAACAGTGGCGTACATCTCACTCATCGTGGCCGAGGCTAGTCGGCCGCCGCTCGTGTTCGGGACTCCGCGCGCCCGCAACCGGTGCCGCGGTCCGGCCCCGCCGCCGCTATCCTGAGCCGCCCCGACACGGGGACGTAG
>JBPEWX010000488.1:0-11659 GCA_052032235.1 Ilumatobacter sp.
AGCACTCGAGCTTCTTGGGCAGACCACAGAACCCCGGAGTCAGGTGACCGCCGGCAACGGATTCGGCTGCGCCTCACCCGTCACCTCTGGCACCTGACCCGCGAGGACCCGGTCAGACGGGGTCGTGGGTGCCGGCCTGGTACTCGTCGCGGAGCTTGAACTTCTGGATCTTGCCCGATCCGGTGAGCGGGAACTCGGTGACCTCGAACCACTGGGCCGGGGTCTTGTGTGGCGCGAGGTGTTCGCGCATGTAGGCGAACAACGCCGACTTGTCGACGGTCTTGCCCGGCGCCGGGCGGATGAACGCTCCCACGGTCTCGCCCCACTTGTCGTCGGGCAATCCGACCACGGCGACCTCACCGACGTCGGGGTGGGCGAACAACAGCTCCTCGAGCTCGCGCGGATAGATGTTCTCACCGCCGCGGATGATCATGTCCTTCAAGCGGCCTTCGACCGTGCAGTACCCACGCGCGTCCATCGCGCACAGGTCGCCGGTGTGGAGCCAGCCCTCGTCGTCGATCGCCTCGGCCGTTGCGTCGGGCCGTTCGAAGTAGCCGTGCATCACGTGGTAGCCGCGTGTGCAGTATTCGCCGATGGTGCCGATCGGCACCGTCTCGCCCGATTCGGGATCGATGATCTTGACCTCGACGTTCGGCATCGGGTTGCCGATGGTGTTCGCCTTGTCGTCGATCGAGTCGCTCGGGTTCGTCATCGAGGCGACCGGTGAGCACTCGGTCTGGCCGAACACGATCGTGAACGGCGCCCCGAGCTGTTCCTCCAGGCGCCGGACGAGCGGGGCCGGCACGGTCGATCCGCCGGAGCAGATCGCCTCGACCTTCGACAGGTCACTCGCCTCGAACGACGGATGCTCGATCATCGCGATGAGCATCGTCGGCACCCCCATCATCGCGGTGCCGCCGTACTGGTCGAGCAGTTCGAGCACGAGCCCGGGCTCGAACGCCTCCACGAGCACGTGGGTCGACCCCTTCGACACCGCACCCAACACGCCCAGCACGCAGCCACCGGTGTGGAAGCAGGGCATCGGGTTCACGTACACCGAGTCGCCGTACCGCACGCCCATGCGCGACGAGGTGTGCGAGGCGTTGTTGACGAGACCCCGGTGGTGCAGCAGGGCACCCTTCGGGAAGCCGGTGGTGCCCGACGTGTACTGGATCATCACGGGGTCGGTCGGTGCCACCTCCGGCAGTGCCACGTCGGCGTCGCCGGTGGCGACGAAGTCGTCCCATTCGCCGAGCGGGACGATCTCGCGGAGATCGGGGCAGTTCGCCTGCACCGACTCGACGGTGGCGCGCATCGGGTTCCCGCGGAACTCGTCGAGCACGAACACACCTGCCGAGCGGGACTGGGTGAGGACGAACTCGACCTCGCTCGCCCGGAACGCCGGGTTGACGGTGACCAGCACGAGCCCGGCCATCGCCGCCCCGAACTCGAGCAGGACCCATTCCGGCACGTTCGGTGCCCAAACGGCGACGCGTTCACCAGGCTCGAAACGCTGCGCCAGCGCCCGCGCCGTGCGCTCGGCGTCCGTGACCAGCTCGGCGTACGTCCAACTGCGTCGCCGTTCCGGTTCGGGCGTGCCGGCGACGAGCGCCGTGCGATCAGGTCGATCGGCAGCGGTTTCGCGCAGCAAGTCGCCGATCGTGATGTCGCGCACCGGCGGCTCGGTCGGACCGTGCGCGTGCGACACGGTCAGCGGTTCGGTCATCAGGTCCCCCTTCGTCCCGCGGATGGAGCCGTCAGTCTCGCACGGCGCCCCCGGCCGTCACCGAGCGGAGCGCTCGAACGGGTGTCAGATGTCGAGGTTGCGCAGGAGCTGGTCGACCATGCCGGCCGACACCGGCTTGGTCAAGAAGGCGTCGACTTCGTCGGCCTCGGGCGAGACGGCGAACTCGTCACCGGTCGAGTAGCCGGTCAGCAGCACGAACGGGATCGCCAGTCGGTCTCCGAGGTGCCGCCGCAGTTCGATGCCCGACATCGTCGGCATCTCCTGATCGCTGATGATCAGATCGGCGTCGCTGTCGTCGAAGAGGCGCGCGGCAGTCGAGCCGTCGTCCGCCTCGACGACGTCGTGACCACGAGCGACGAGCAGGTGACGGAGCAGGACGCGCGAGACCATGTCGTCGTCGACGACCATGATGCGCGCCACGGCTCAGCCCGCCTCGTGGATGCGGAACACGGCGTCGAACTTCGTCAGTTCGAACACGCGGAACGCATCATCGGATCGCGGACGGACGAGTTCGACGTCGCCACCTTCGCTCCGAGCCGCCTTCATGGCGTGCACGAGCGCGGCGAGCCCGGCCGAGTCGACGAAGTCGACCTCGGCGAGGTCGATGAGGATCTGGTGGACACCGTCGGCGAACACCTCGTCGAGGGCCTCGCGCAGCGAGGGCGCGGTGAGCGCATCGAGTCGTCCCGCGAGGGCGACGGTGGTCGACCGGGTGACCTGGTCGGTGGTGGTGATCTTCATGATGGGCCTCCTGGCAAGGGGAACTCGAGCGTGGTCGTGTTGACGCCGTCGGAGCGAACGTGTTCGAAACGGCGAGCGAGTTGGCGAACGATCATGAGCCCGTAGCCGTGCACTTGCGGCTCGTCGGCATCTGGGGTCGCCTGGTCGTCGGGGCGCCACGCCTCGGCGCGGTCGGTGATCACGACGCGCACGGCACCGTCGACCGTCGAGCCGGTGAGATCGATGTGGTCGTCGGGACCGGCGGCATCGTCGAAGCCATGCGTCACGATGTTGACCGCGAGCTCCTGGACGGCGAGCTCGCACCGCATGGCGAACGATTCGAGCGCATCGGGAGCCACGGCCTCGCTCGCGACGTCGCGGAGCCACGGGCCGATGTCTCGGATGCTCAACAGATCGGCGTGGACACTCAGCTCGTGCACGTCGTCTCCTCTCGCCGGATGACGACGGCGGTGCGATCGTCGCTGGCCGGTGTGTCGTCGGCGTGGCGCTGGACCGCCGCGAACAACGAGTCGACGATCGTCTGCGACGGCTCGCCGGCCCGTGCGGCCACGTGGTCGGCGATCCAGTCGTCGCCGAGCTGGACGCGCTGTGCGTCCTCCTGCTCGACGAGCCCGTCGGTTCCCATGACCACGATGTCGCCGGGAACGAACGGCAACTCGACCGTGTCGGCGACGAGGTCCTCCATCACGCCGAGCGGCGGCGCCGTCGGCGGCAGGTTCTCGAACCCGGCTGCGCTCCCGACGAGGACCGGTGAGTGGCCGGCGTTGGCCAGCCGGATCGTGTCGCCGCCGCGCCGATGGACACCGATCACCATCGTGATGAAGACGCCTGCCTCGGTCAGGTAGTCGGTGAGCTGGCGAGAGAGCGAGCAGAACAGTTCGTGCGGGTCGGGCGACGTCGCTTCGAGCACGAGCCGGGTGGTGGTCCGGACGACCATCGTCATGACGAGGGCGGCGCCGAGACCCTTGCCCGACACGTCACCCACCGCGACGACCACGTGGTCGCCGGTCGGGATCCACAGATAGAAGTCGCCGCCGGCGAGCCGCGCCGGATCGCAGCGACCGGCGACGTCGAGCCCGTCGACGTCGGGGCGCTCGCGCGGGAGCAGCATCTGTGCGAGCTTCGCCGCGGTCTCGGCGTCACGCTCGATCACGGCGCCCCGCACCGCGTCGCTGCTCATCCGTTCGAGCGCGATCAGGCCGCCGACGAAGAACGAGATCGCGTCGATCAACTTGAGGTCGCCGGTGGTGAACCGTCGGTCCGGCCCGGACGCCAGCAACAACGTGCCGTCGGTGCGCGACGGGAACGGTCGGACGGCGACGTCGCCGACACCGTCGACCTGGCGCATCGCGGTGCGGGTGGCGTCGCCGCTCCAGGGCAGCATGCGAGCCGCGACCGTGTCGTCACCGACGTACATCGAGTCGCCGTCTCCGACCAGCGCGGCACACGCCGCCCCGGTGAGACGCAGGGCATCCGCCACGGCCATCCTCCGGCGTTCGGCCCCCGTGGCAGTCGACATCGAGCTGCGAGCCAGGTCGTAGATGGCGAGCAGCTGATCCCCGCTCTCGAGCAGCGCCCCGGCGACCTGGCCGACCTCTTCGTGTCGAGCGGCGAGATCGCCCAGGAGCTCGGCTTCGGCTTCGACACGGTCGGTGTTGCGGCGGTCGGTGCCCACTTCCCAGTGCCAATCGTGCAAGAGCCCACCGAGGGGAGCGGACACGAGCCGGTCGTCACCGAGGGTGCCGTCGATCGCGACGATCTCGTCGCCGAAGCGGAGGCGGCAACCGTCGGCGCCGTCGTTGAGCCAGGTGCGTGCCAACCGTCGCAGGTGCCCTTCGACGGGGTGGAGCAGGGTGGGCAGACGCTCGAGCGTCATCATGTGATCGTGAACGCCAGGTGGAGGCCCGTCAGCTCGAGGATGACTCGGACCGGGTCGCTCGGGCTGCGCAGCACCAGGTCGCCGCCGCGTTCGCGCACGTGCTTCATCGACCGGACGAGTTCGGCGAGCGCAGACGAGTCGATGAAGTTGACCTCGGACAGGTCGACCACGATCGACGCGTCGTCGACGTCGACCACCGGGTCGGCGGTGGCGCGATAGGCGTCGACCTCGTGGGCGTCGAAGCGGCCCGACAGGCTCAGGATGGTTTCGGTGTCGGCGAGTGCGACGGAGACGTTCATGCTGGATCCTTCTCGTCTGCGGGTGCCGCTGCTCGCGGCTGGGAGTACTTGCCTCGGATCGACCACGTGCGGATGCGCACGAGATCCTGGAGGAACTGCACGGCGACTTTGCCGGGGTCGACCGTCGAACCGGGGGCGTCGTACCACGCGACCGGCACCTCGGCGATCTTCATCCCGCGCTTGCGGGCCAGGAAGAGGATCTCGAGATCGAACGAGAATCCGTCGATGCGCTGGACGCCGAACAGTTCGTCGGCCGCCTCACGGGTGAACAGTTTGAAACCGCACTGGGTGTCGCTGATCGGGATGCGGAACCCGACACGCACGATGCCGTTCAGGCCGGCGCTCATCACCTTGCGGAGCAACGACTTGTTCGCGACGTCGGCACCGTCGGCGGCGCGCGAACCCACGACCACGTCGGCTCCGTGCTCGGTGATCTCGGCGAGCAACTGGGGGAACTGCTCGATCGGCGTCGACTGATCGGCGTCCGCGAACAAGACGTAGTCGCCGCGGGCGGCGAGCATGCCGCGCCGGACCGCCCCGCCCTTGCCGGTGTTCTCGCTCTCGATGAGACGCAGGTTCGGCAGTTCGAGTTCGCGGACGAGCTTGCGGGTGTCGTCGGACGAGCCGTCGTCGGAGACGATCAGTTCCCAGGGTCGATCGAGCTTGCTGATCTCGACGGCGATCGCGCCGATCGTGGGCAGGATGCGCCATTCCTCGTTGTAGGCGGGGATGACGATGCTGATCTCGGGCGGGCCGTCGATCGGCTGTTCCGCCCAGCGGCGGTACAGGTCGAGGCCAGGGGTGCCCGCGTCGATCGGGGGCAGTGCGTCGTCGGTGCTCGCGTTCATGTCAGCGCCTCCTCGGTCTCAGGTGCTTTTCCCATCGTCGCACCTCCGGGACGAGGCGTGCGCGAGCGGACCCGGGCCACCGTCGAGACGGTCACGGCGGCGAGCAGGGTGCCCATCGCGACCAGCTGGACGTCGACGACGGTGCGCATCGAGTCGTGGAAGAGCAGCAGCAGGGTGGTCTGGAAGACGGCACCGGCGAGCAGCAGGTTGCTCTCCCGGTGATGGCCGGCCGACAGCTGGAAGGTGACCAGCAGGTTCGCGACGGCGAACATCGACGTGGCGATCGCATAGCCGACGAGCAGCGAGTCGACACCGGCGTACTCGTCGCCGAACACCCCGCTGAGGAAGACGTCGCCGAACAGCCAGGCGAGCAGCACCATGAAGCTGCACGCCGCACCGACCACGGCGACACCGCCGACGAGCAGGCCGGTCGACTCCTCGTCGGTCTCACTGCGCTGGGCGACGGCGGGGAACAAGGTCGTGACCGCCGACCAGGAGAGGAAGAAGACGGCACGTCCGATCAGTGCGATGGCGGCGTAGACACCGGCGGTGTCACCGTCGAACGTGCTCTTGACGATCATGACGTCGCCGTTGTTGATCACGATCTGGCCGAGCAACAGGACGAGCACGGGGGTGACGTAGGTGCGCAGGTCGCCGAACTCGGCGACGGTGAGCTTCGGCTCGCCGCCGATCGGCTGCATCCACCGGACCAACGCCCACGTGGCGACGAACGACAAGGTGAGACCGAGCGTCGCCCCGTTCACCCCGAATCCGAGGGCGACGAGTGCGAGCCCGGCGCTGACGCGGACGACCATCTCGACGACGAAGGTCGATGCGAGACGGGCGAAGTCGAGTCGGCCTTGCATCACGCCGCGACCGACCGCCTGTACGAGGTAGGCGGGCATGCCGACGGCGAGGATCACGAACGGCCACGCCGATTCGGTGTTGAACACGTCGGCCCACCACGCGGCGGGCGCCGCGAGCACGACGGCGAGGGCGACGCCCGCCCAGGTGGCCCAGCGGGCGAGCCATGCAGCCATCGCGTCGGCACGGTCGTCGGTACCGCGGGCCTGGTGGATGCCGGCGTATCGTGCGGCGACCAGCTGGAGCGCCACGGCGATCGCGGTGACCAGCAGCATGAGGGTCACCATCAGGTTGGCGTCGGCGAACTCCGCCGGTTCGAGCCAGCGGCCGAGCAACAGGTTGAGGAGGTAGTTGCCGCCGTTGGCGGCCATCATCCCGATGGCGAGCAGGGAGCCGCCCTGGAGGAGGGCTTTCCCGCCGGTGCGCTCGGCGACGTCGTTCATCGTGCCGCCTCGACCAGCGGTTCGAGATGGCTGAGGTGCCAGTCCATCACCTCGGCGAAGGGGATACCAGCCGCGGCGGCGAAGTTGCGACGCCCCATCTCCTCGCGGTGCGCCGGGTCGTCGATGACGGCGACGATCGCGTCGGCGAGGCTCGCCGCATCGGCGGGATCGAAGTACTGGCCGATGAAGCCCTCTTCCTCGATGACCTCGGCGAAGTCTCCGATGTTCGGGAGCACGGCGGCTCGGCCGTAGCTGCCGGCCTGGTGGAGCACACCGGAACTGCCGGTGGTGGAGGTGTACGGGAAGACGGTGACGGCGGCGCTCGAGAACAGGACGGGCACGTCGTCTTCCTCGACGTACCCGGTGAACACGACGCCGGGCAGGTCGGCGCAGGTTTCGGCGACACCGGCGAGGTAGCCCTTGCTGTTCGGGCTGTCGGTCCCGGCGATCACCACTTCGACGTCGTCGTAGCCGCCGCGCTCCAGGAGTAGGCGGTAGGCCTCGATCAGCACGTCGACGGTCTTGTACGTGCCCCACTTGCCGAACGCCAGCAGTTTCCGCGGGCCGGCCGGCACGCCGAAGTCGGGTTCGTCGATGACTTCGAACGCGCCGTGGGGGACGAGGAGCACGTTGTCGGCGCCGTAGGAGTCGCGCAGCATCTCGACGTAGCGCGGGATGGTGAGCGCGACGTAGTCGGCGCGCAGGATGATCTTCGTGAGCATGCGGCCGGCGAACGACATCGCCTTGGCGACGAGCTTGTTCGATGCGAAGCCCGCGTCCTCCATGTCGACGTTCTCGACGAGGTTGTGGAGCACCACACCGGTCGGCACACCCATCATCTTCGTCACGGCCGGAGCCAGCAGACCCAGCCCACCGGCGATCCTGCTGTCGCCGAAGGTCGCGAACTGGAGGTTGAACAGCACGGCGTCGGGCTTGCTTCGCCGCACCGCACGGGCGATGCGCCACACGTTGCGGATCGAGTTGAACTCCCAGCACACCTGCACGTCGACGCCGTCGACCGGGGTGGGTGCCCCCTCGGGCGTGTCGTCGGCGAACAGGACGACGGTGTCGACCTCGCGCTTCGGCGCCAGGTTCGTCACCATGTGCCAGCCGAACTCGTTCAGGCTGTTCTTCCCGGGTGGGAAGGCGGAAACGACGCCGATGCGCATGCCGGTCGGACCGTGTTCCATTCCCGCACTCTGTGTCATGGCGGGAACGGTACGTTCCGAAGATCAACCCTCGATCAAGGCGTCCTGAAGTTTCGCGCGGTGTCCTCGCCGATCTCGACCGGTCGTGATAAGAGGCCCCGACGAGGCCGGATCAGCGCGCCGACAGCTCACTCGCCGACTTGAGCACGCGGTCGCCGTCGTCCTGCTCGATCAGATACGCCGGGTCGTCGTCGCTCGCGTCGCGGGTGATCTCACTGCCGTCGATCGTCCGTGTCACCTTGTCGGTGAATCGTTCGACGACCTTGCCGGTTCCGGTACCGCTCCCCCAGTTCCATTCGACCTGGTCCCCGATGTGGATGTCGTAGCTCATGCCCGACAGTGCCCGTTGCCGCGTGAGATCACGCCTGGCGAGTGGGTACCGTCGAGACATGGGACGCTTCGGATGGACCAACACGGGCGACGAACGGCCACCCTTCGCCCTCGAGCCCGGACCGGGACAGGAGTCGGTGTGGGACTACCCACGCCCACCCCGGATCGACCCCGACCGGCGCCGGGTCGTGGTCGGCGATCCGTCCGACCCGCTGGCCGACACGACGACGGCCGTGAGAATCCTCGAGACGGCGAGTCCGCCGACGTTCTACATCCCACCGGACGACGTCCGCACCGAGCGGCTCGTCCTGGCCGACGGCCGTTCGTTCTGCGAGTGGAAGGGCGAGGCCCGGTACTGGCGGCTCGCCGACACGCCGGGCGACCCGATCGGGTGGACGTACCCCACGCCGCTCCCGGACTTCCTCTCGATCGCGGAGTGGTTCGCGTTCTACCCGGGCCGGATCGAGTGCCGGGTCGACGGCGAACTCGTCCGGCCACAGGCGGGCGGGTTCTACGGCGGCTGGGTGACGAGCGAGATCGTCGGGCCGCACAAGGGCGAGCCGGGCACCGGCGGTTGGTGAACGCAGTCGGCGGCCGATCAGCCGCCGGGCAGCGGCACCCAGGGATCGTGGTCGCCGGGCACCAGCGGGAACTGTTGACGCTCCCACCGGGCCTTCGCGTCCTCGATGACGTCGCGGTCGGAGTGCACGAAGTTCCACCAGATGTGACGCTCGCCGAGCGGTTCGCCGCCGAGCAGCATGGCGGTGCCCGTCCCCGTGAGCGTCGGGCGACTGCCCGGTTCGAGGACCGCGAGCTGCACCACGTCGAGCCGGTGGCCATCGACGAACACGTCGCCGTCCATCGCGATGACGGCCCGCTCGGCGTGGTCGGGTTCGACGCGTATCGAGCCGCCACGAAGATCGAGTTCGGCCAGCACGAGCGGTGACGACCCGGCGATGGGCGCGGTGAGTCCGAACCCGGTACCGACGGCCAGCCGCACCGACACCCCCTCGCCCGACTCCGTCGGGTTCTCGTCGGCAGGGCTGTGTTCGAATCGTGCGTCCTCGTCCTCGCGTCCGGTCGGGAGCGCGACCCACGTCTGCAGACCGAACAGGTCGGTGACGACGGGACGATCGTCCGGATGGCTGCGCTCGGTGTGCGTCACGCCCCTGCCGGCCGTCATCCAGTTGACCGCACGCGGTTCGATCGTCTGCACGGCGCCCGTCGAGTCACGGTGGACCGCACGCCCGGCGAGCAGGTACGTGACGGTCGACAGGCCGATGTGCGGGTGGGCGTCGACGTCCATGCCCTCACCGGGCTGCATCGTCTCGGGACCCATCACGTCGGCGAACACGAACGGGCCGACCATGCGGCGCCGTCGCCACGGCAGGAGACGTCGGACCGTTCCGCGGCCGACGGGCCGCTCCCGGGGGTCGATCAGCATCTCGATCGCAGCGGCGTCGCTCATCGTCCCATTCTGCCCGAACCATTCGGGGTGCGTCCCGGGGCGGGCCCACCGTTTCCGGCCACCGAGCGCCGGGTACCGAAACCCCATGGCGAAGAACCACGGCTCCAGCATCAAGAACGACGAGCAGTACGAGGCGCTCCGCGACGAGGGGATGTCGAAGTCGAAGGCGGCGGCGATCGCCAACGCCGACGGCGCATCGAAGCGCGGCGGTGAGGCCCCGCCGTACGAGGAGTGGTCCAAGGACGAGTTGTACGAGCGGGCACAGGAGCTCGACATCGACGGCCGTTCGGACATGAGCAAGGACGAGCTGATCGAGGCGTTGCGCTCGAACTGACGACTCGATCTGACGATTCGAACCGACGACCGGTGGTTCGGTCGGGGCGGGTGCGTTTCCGGCCGGTCGAGCTCGGGTACGCCGCTCTCATGAGCGACTCACACGCCGAACAGCTCGACCCCGCCAAGCTCGGCGAGGAGGTCGGCGACGACCAGCGCGCCGCTGCCGACTTCCCGCCCGACGAGCCGATGGGGGTCGACGACCCCTCGATCCTCTCCGACGGCTCGATCGCCGAAGACGACTACGAGACTCGGGACGAACGTCATCTGCGCGACGACGAGACCGACGCAACCGTCGCCGAACCACCGGCACTCATCGACCCCGGCCTCGACCCGGACGTGGTGGACGACGAGCAGCAGCTGATCGCCGACACCGGCGATCGCGACACCTCACCGGAGGCCGCAGCCGTGCACGTCGACGAGCGTTCTTGACGCCACGCACGAAACCGTTCAGCCTGACCAACGAGACCAAGGAGCCACGATGACGACCATCGACCCAGCCGCCCGCCTCACCAGCACCTTCACCACCGACGACCTGCGTGAGTTCGTCGAGGGGGACGGACCATTCGCCACGGTGCTGTTGCCGGCGCCCAGCGGCCAGTTCGGCAGCGATCACCGATTCGAGGTGATGTGGAAGCACGCTCGCCGCCGGCTCGAGACCGACTGGCCGTCCGATCGCCTCGACACGCTCGAGGCCACCGTCGCCGATCTCCACCACAGTGATGCGCCGGCATTCGTCGTCGCGCAGCGTGCCGACGGCACGGTCTTCGTCGAACACCTCAGCGGCGGGCTCAAGGGTGACGACGCCGTCGCCGAGATCGCCGACCATCCGCGTCTGCTCGAAGTGATCGACGACCGGCAGCGGACACTGCCCCACATCATCGTCGAGACCGATCGCGCCGGTGCGACGGTGACCGGCTTCGACGCCGGCGAGCCGACCGGCTCCGAGGACGTCGAGGGCGACACCGAGCACATCAACCGCGTTCGTGGTGGCGGCTGGTCCCACCGTCGCTATCAGCAGCGCGCCGAGAACACATGGGAGCGCAACGCCGGCGAGGTCGCAGACGTCGTCACGTCGATGGCCGCCGATCTCGACCCCGTCCTGATCGCGATCTCGGGCGAGGTCCGAGCCAAGCAGTTCCTCCACGAGGCACTCGATCACGAGTACGGCGACCGCCTCGTCGACATCGAGGCAGGTGACATCGACGGCATCTCCTCCGAGGTGGTCGACCAGCTCGCCGACCGTCGGGCTCGGTTCCAGGTCGCGATTCTCGAACGCTTCCGCGACGAGGGCGGCATCACCGACCCCGCCGAGGTTGAAGAGGCGCTCCGCGACGGCCGGGTCGAGACCCTGCTCGTCGCGGGTCCGACGTCGACGATGGACGACGACCGGCGCCGCGACCGACTCGACGCCGTCGGCGCTGCGATCACCGCGGCACTGACCACGTCGGCCTCCGTCGTGGTCGTCCCGCAGACCGCCGAGATGTCCGGGGGGCTCG
>JBPEWX010000489.1:0-4464 GCA_052032235.1 Ilumatobacter sp.
GGTCGTCGGTCGTCTCCGCAGCGACGCCGTGGCCACCAGCTGCGTCACCGAACGAGCCACCCTCGAGCGGGCCGCTGCGCTCTGGCAGCGCGAGCACGACGGGCCACCCAGTGTCGAGGCGCTCGTCGACGCCACGCTGCTCCGTGACGGCGACACCGCCTACGAGTTCTCGCCGGACGGACGGCTCGTTGCCCGCGCCGCCAGCCGCTGCGGGTCGGCAGGACCTGTTGTCGAGCAGGCCGGTCCGCCACCGCCCGGTGCGTTCTCGGAACGGCCGGCCGGGGGCACCGGGGACGGTGGGACGACGGAGAACGGTGCGACCGGTGGGCCGGCGAGCGGCGACGGACCCGTCGACCCGCCACTCGAGGTCACACTGACCTGGACCGGCAACGCCGACCTCGACCTGTGGCTCCGAACACCGTCGGGGGAGCTCGTCGGATGGACGCACAGTGGGTCCGATGGCGCCCACCTCACGGCCGACGTGGTTCCTCCGTCTCCCGACGCGGTGGGCCCGCATGTCGAACGCATCGTCTGGCCGGCGTTGGCCATGCCGACGGGAGAGTTCCACGCCGTCGCTGCGTTCCGGACCGACGGCTGGGGCCCCCAGACCTCGACCGGCTATGTGTTGACGCTCCGACGCAACGGCGCAGTCGTCGCATCGGCGGCAGGCCCGATCAGCCCCGCCGGGACGCAGAGCCCCGCCCTCGTCGCGACTGTCGCCTGAGCATCAGAGCTTCTTGAGCGGTGCCCACGCCAGGGCGAGGTGCTTCTGCCCGACGCCCGGGAAGTTGATGACCGCCTCGGCCTTGTCGCCCGTGCCGGAGATGTCGATGATGACGCCCTCGCCGAACGCCGGGTGAGCGACGTCGTCGCCGACCTTCAGCCCCAACTCCTGCGAGTTCGACGGCTCCGGCGTGTTGCGCGAGCGCATTGCCGACTCGACGATGCGGTCGCGGTGGGCGTCTTGGGCGGCGCTGTCGGATCCACGTCCGCGGCGACGATACGCAGGCGGGTCGTCGTACGGACGCTCGTCGCGGTTGCGATAGCTCTGGCGGCCGTACGAGGAACGCCCGCTGACGTTGCCCTGTTGATCGACGAGGGCCTCGGGGATCTCGTCGAGGAACCGTGACGGCGGGTTGTACTGGGTGTTGCCGAACAGCATCCGGCTCCACGCGTGCGAGATGAACAGCCGCTGCATCGCACGGGTGATGCCGACGTACGCGAGTCGACGCTCCTCCTCCATCTCGTCGGGTTCGGTGAGCGCACGGTTGTGGGGGAACACGCCCTCCTCGACGCCGACGATGAAGACGGCGGGGAACTCGAGCCCCTTCGCCGAGTGGAGGGTCATCAGCACGACCTGATCGTCGTCGTCGAGATCGTCGGTGTCGGCGACGAGGCTCACCTGCTCGAGGAACTCGTCCATCACGGTGAACTCACGAGCGGAGCCCACGAGTTCGCCGAGGTTCTCGATGCGGCCGTGTGACTCGACGGTGTCCTCGGCCTCGAACTCGGCGAGGTAGCCGGATTCGTCGAGGCAGGCCTGCAACAGGTCGCCGGGTCCGACACCCTCGCTGTCGGCCATCTCGCCGAGCCGGTCGAGCATCTCGGTGAGGTGGGCGAGGCCGCGTCGGGCCGGGCCGGTGACGCCGGCTTCGTCCGGGTGGCGCATCGCCTCGGCGAACGTGATACCCATCTCGGCCGCATACGCGTCGAGGCGGTCGACGCTGGCGTCGCCGATGCCACGCTTGGGCACGTTGACGATCCGCTTGACGCTGACCTCGTCGGCGGGGTTGATGACGGCGCGCAGGTACGCCATGGCGTCCTTGATCTCGCGCCGGTCGTAGAACCGGGTGCCGCCGACCACCTTGTACGGGATGCCGGACCGCATGAACGCCTCTTCGACCACGCGAGCCTGGGCGTTGGTGCGGTACAGCACCGCCATCTCGCGCCAGTTGTAGGCATCGTCGCGATGGAGTTGCTGGCAGGTACCGGCGACCCACATCGCCTCGTCGCCCTCGTCCTCGGCGTGGTAGCGGACGATCCGGTCGCCGCCGCCGACGTCGGTCCAGAGGTTCTTCGGCTTGCGTTCGACGTTGTGGTCGATCACCGCGTTCGCCGCGTCGAGGATCGTCTGGGTCGACCGGTAGTTCTGGTCGAGCACGATCGTCGTGACCTCGGGAAACGCGTCCTCGAACTGCAGGATGTTCCGGAAGTCGGCCCCACGGAATTTGTACACGCTGTTGTGCACCAGGACGCCACCCGCCACGTAGGTGTGCACGCGGTCGACTTCGAGGTCGAACACGGGTCCGGAGTATCGCTCGTGCGCCACTTCGTCGACGGTCCGCACCTCGAAGCCGTCGCTGTCCAACACGAGCACCTCCATTCCCGGATGGGCGTTCGCGATCGGCATGAGGTCGTAGACCACCCCGCCGTGCGACAACCGGCGTCGGATGTCGAGCCCGCCCGCAGCGGCGAGGGCGTGCGCCGACTCGAGCGCCTGGTCGTAGTCCTTGAAGACGGTCTCGTACCGCAGACTCTTCGAGGTCTTGCCCTCGCGGAGCCGGAAACCGGCGGCCCGGAGTCGATCGGCGACGTCGGTGCGGTTCGACGACCACTGGACCCGGTGGTAGCCGACCTCGGCCCGGAGGTCGGAGAACATCGTCAGGTTGACCGTGGCCCGGCGAGCGCCGTTCTGAGGGCGATGGTGCGGAGCGTCGACCGTCAGCGCATGCTCGTGGAGCAAGTTCTTCGCTCGCGTCTCGGTGTCGATGCTGTCGTACAACCGCTGCAACCACACCTCGTCCATGGCGAGGCCGCGACCCGTGTCGTGGAAGCACGCCGTCGGCAGGCCGAACTCCGCGGCGAGACGGGCCTCGTGATACGCCGCTTCGGAGAGGGAGTCGCAGACTCGAAGCACCCAGGCGGCGTCCGCGTGCTCCTGATTGGTTCGCACGAGGAGTCCGTGCTTCGCCAGGCCGGCACGTGCAGGGCGCGATGCGACGGTGCGCCCGATCCGCCACCCCCGGTCGGCTCGGTACATCAGGTAGACGAGCCATCGGTCGGCTTGCGCCACGAGCCGCATCGGGACGAGGTGGCCGGGTGTCGCGACGACCTCGTGCTCGCCGGCACGCAACCGCACCACCGTGCCCTCGTAGTGACCTGGCTCGACGTGGGTCACCACTTCGGACCGTGGCGCCGGGTGCTGCGCCGCACCGACGACAGCGTCGCCGACGGCGAGGGTCTCGATGGGCACGCGTCCGGTCGGAGTCGTCACGAGCGTGCCGGCGGGGAAACACTGGTCGGTGTCGCCGACGACGGTGACGTTGTGATGATCGCCTGCGAGGAGGAGGACGATCTCGTTCTGGGCCTGGTTCGTGTCCTGGTACTCGTCGACCAGGATGTGGCGGAATCGTCGGCGGTAGTGGTCGAGGATGTCGGGGTGCTCACGGAACAGCTCGACGACCTTGGTGAGCAGATCGTCGAAGTCCATCGCGCCGGCCTTGAGCAGGCGGGCCTGGTACTCGGCGTAGACGTCGGCGTGTTTGCGGTCGAAGATGTTCTCCGCTTCGGCCGCAACCTGTTCGGGCGACTTCAGCTCGTTCTTCCACAGCGAGATCAGCCCGTGCACGCCGCGCGGGGTGAACCGTTTCGCGTCGAGCCCGAGGTCGCGGATGATGTAGCCCGTGAGGCGCACCGCGTCGGCCTGGTCGTAGATCGAGAAGGTGCGTGGGTAGCCGATCGCCTCACCGTCGCGCCGGAGGATGCGCACGCACGCCGAGTGGAAGGTCGACACCCACATCGTGCGGACGACCGGGCCGACCAGTTCGGCGACACGATCGCGCATCTCGGCCGCCGCCTTGTTCGTGAACGTGATCGCCAAGATCTCGGACGGTCGGGCGCCCTGGTCGATCAGGTGTGCGATCCGGTGTGTGAGCACCCGCGTCTTGCCCGACCCGGCACCCGCCACGACCAGCAACGGTCCCTCGGTGTGCACGACGGCGTCGAGCTGATCGGGGTTGAGCCCCTCGGTGAACGGCGACGGCCCGTCACGGCGGGGAACCGCCCGTTCGACGAACGACTCGGCCGGGTGCGGCATGTCGGCGTTCGGGTCGGCCGGATGCGACATGTCGGCCGGCGGCGCCGACTCGGGGACGGGAGGTGTCGCCGACGGTTCGTCGTCGGCGGGATCGGAGAAGAGCGTGGGCGGGTCCGACATCGTGCACCCATCCTAGGGAGGGGGTGTGACGAGCCCGGCGGTCAGCGTCGGGCGAGGGTTGCGACGCCGTCGATCTGGCGCAGCGCCACGCCCAGATCGTCACCCGGGAACACGTTGATGCTCGACACACCCGCCGCTTCCAGGGCCTCGACGTGGGCGTGAGCGTCGTCGAGCGTGCCGATCGCGCCGATCTCGCGCCAGTGATCGGCGGGCATGTCGAGCAGTGCGTCGGCGCCGCCGCGGCCGAC
>JBPEWX010000049.1:0-3736 GCA_052032235.1 Ilumatobacter sp.
GACCACGCCTGACCCGACCACGCCTGACCCGACCACGCCTGACCGGTCCAGGAGACGCCGTCGCTGACGAGATCGACGGCGACGAGCGCCGACGGAACGCCGGCACCGGTCTGCTCGGGGGTGCCGACCGACGTCGACGAGGACACGAGTGCGTCACGGACCTGATCGTTCGTCAGGTCGGGGTTCGCCTCCAGCATGAGCGCCGAGAGCGCAGCGACGGCAGCCGCCGACTGCGACGTGCCGGTCCCCTTGAAGCGGACTTCGTCGACGTATCCCTCGGGGTGCTCGGTGTCGGCGTACGAACCGGGAACGCGGAGACTCTGGATGCTCTTGCCGGGAACGGCGACATCCGGGTTGCGGAGTCCGTCGCCCATCGAGCTGAAGTCGGTGATCTCGAAGCCGTACTCGGTGGCTTCCACCGAGGCGACGGCGATCGACGAACGGCTCGACGCCGGCGCCGTGAGGCCGACGCCACCGTCGTTGCCGGCGGCCGTGATGACGACGATGCCGGCATCCCAGGCCCGCTCGACGGCGTCGAGCAGCATCCGCTCGGTGGCCGGGTCGGTCGTCGGTGCGTTGAAGGCGAGCGCCAGGACGCTGATGTCGTACCGGTCGGCGTTGGCCACGACCCAGTCGATGCCGTTGATGAGGTCGAGCGGCATCACCGAGCCGTCGCGTCCGGCGACCTTGACCGACACGATGCCGGCATCGGGGGCGAGTCCGCTGATCCCGTTCGCCGGATCGTCGGCAGCGACGATCCCGGCGAGGTGCGTGCCGTGACCGTAGGTGTCGATGCCGGCCGTCGTGGCGTCGGCGGCTTCGTCGGTGAAGTCGACGGCGACCACGACCTTGTCGCGCAGCGCGTCGACCGGGGCGACCCCGGTGTCGACCATGGCGATGTTGACGCCGGCGCCGGTGAACCCGTTCCCCCACACGGCGGGAACGTCGAGCTGGGCGGCGAGCGCCGACAGCGAACCCGGCGATTCGGCGGCGACGACCGGCGTCGCCGGCCCGTTGTCGAGGTGATCCATGGCGACGGCACCGCCGGCGATCATCGCCGTTGCCGCGACCAGCCCCGCCCACGCCCCGCGAGGGGTCCGACGGCGTTCTGGCCGCCGGGGCGACGCAGCGCCTCGGGCGTCGAACTCGAGGAGTTCGGGGTGGGTCTCGGGGCGGTCGAGCGTCGAAATCATGGGAATGCACCTCTCCAGCGGGAAGCCGTCGTTGTGCGCGAGGTATCGGTGCGATTCGCCGAGATCTCGACCCTCCGTGGCCCCAATTACCGAGAACTTGAGGTTTGAACGCGTTCCGTCGGCGTTATCGACCTGTGATGCCACGGACCGCGGCAGAGACGGTCCGCTGCTCCGGTGTGAACGAGGATCCGGCTCGCTAGCGTGACCAGACCGGCTTCCCCTCCCACGACTCACGTGAGGAGGAACCATGATCACCCTCTGCTGGGGAGCGAAGGGTGGGAGCGGCGTCACCACCGTCGCTGCTGCACTCGCACTCTCGCGCCGTCGACCGACGGTGCTCGTCGACCTCGACGGTGACGCCGCACTCGCCATCGGTCTCGGTGACGACGGTGGCCCGACCCTCGACGACTGGTTCGAGTCCGACGCCGCGCCCGAGCGCGTCATGCGACTGGCTCGGCACGTCCGGGACGACGTCCAGCTCGTCCCGTCCCGCCGACGAATCGACCGCACCCACCGCCGGTGGGCCGATCTCGCCCGCGCGACCGCGGCGATCGGGCCCGACGTCGTCGTCGATGCCGGGTCGGGTCCGCCGCCGACCACGCTGCAGGCGATCGCCGACGTCTCGCTGCTCGTGACCCGTCCGTGCTACCTGGCCCTGACCCGCGCGCAGCGATCGTCGATCCGCCCCCACGGCGTGGTCCTGGTCGACGAGCCGTGGCGGGCGCTCCGCCCCGACGACATCAGCGCGGCACTCGGCGTCCCGGTCGTCGCGGTGGTCTCGTACGACCCGAAGATCGCACGGGCGGTCGACTCCGGGCTCGCGGTCTCGCGGCTGCCCGCCACCTGCCTCCGACAGCTCCGGAACGCCGCATGAGCACGATCGACGACGGCGTGCTCGAGCGTGTGTGCGTCGCCGCACTCGAACACGAAGGCGACGTCCGCGACGTCGTGCGTGCACTCACCGACCGCCTGGCACCACTCGCCGACGACCGGGAACGAACCGAACTGGCCGCCCGTGCCGTCGCACGCCTCGACGGGCTCGACGTGCTCGAGACCTACCTCGCCGATCCGGACGTCGACGAGGTCATCGTGCACCGCGGTGTCGAGGTGTGGATCGAGCGATCGGGTCGGCTCCAGCGGGTCGACCGACTCCCGACCGGTTCGATCGACGTGGTCGTCCAGCGGGCGATCGCCCCGCTCGGGCGCCGGCTCGACCGGACCGAGCCGATCATCGACGCCCGGCTCCCCGACGGCTCACGCCTGTGCGCCGTGATCGAACCCGTCGCCGTCGACGGTCCGATCGTGGCCATCCGACGTCACCGACTCCGCCACGTCCCCGCCGCAGCGTTCGCCCGACCACCGGTCCTCGAGGTGATCGAACAGCTGATCCGGCGTCGCTCGAACGTCCTCGTCACCGGGGCGACGTCGACCGGCAAGACGACGCTGCTCGCCGCCATGCTCGGCCGCTGTCGCCGCGGCGAGCGGATCGTCGTGGTCGAGGACACCGCCGAGCTCGCGGTGCCCGACCGGCACGTCGTGCGGCTCGAGACCAGGCGGGCGACCGCCGACGGGCTCCGGGCGATCGGCGCCGACGAGCTGGTCCGGACGGCGCTCCGGTTGCGTCCCGACCGGCTCGTGATCGGCGAGTTCCGTGGTGACGAGGCCCTGGCCGCGATCCAGGCGCTCAACACCGGGCACGACGGGTCGTTCGCCACGTGTCATGCGAACTCGGCGATCGACGGGTTGCGCCGACTCGAAGGTCTGGTCCTGCAAGCCGCTCCGGCGTGGCCGATGGCAGCGATACGACGCCAGGTGTCGCGCACGATCGACGCCGTCGTCCACGTCGAACGAACCGCCGCCGGACGATCGATCGCCGAGGTGATCGAGCCGATCGAGTCCGACGACGAACCGACCGCTCGCGTGATCGTCGATCGCACCGGCGTCGTCGGCGAACCGACACGGAGTCGACGATGAACGAGCTCGTGGCGGCGCTGCCGCTGGTCGGCTCGGTCATGTGGACGTGTCGCCCCCGACCGCCCGTCCGTCGGCTCACGTCGGGCGAGCCGGCCGACGAGACGAGATCCGAACGTCGTCGCCGCCGCTGGGGGCGACGACGTGTCGCACCGCCCGACCCGATCGCGCTCGCCCACTGGTGCGAGGGAGTCGCTCGCTGCGTCCGAGGTGGCGACGCGCTCCGCACCGTCGTCGACCGGCCGCCCGACGACGCGTCGGTCGCCACGGTCGTCGACGCCATCCGACGCCACGTCGCCGACCCGCACCGTGCGCCGTTGCCGCCCGACGCCGCACTCGTCGCCGCCGTGGTGTCGGCATGCCTCGATCAGGGCGGCCCGACGGCCGAGCCGCTCGACCGGGCCGCCGGGGTCTTACGTGCTCGGGCCGCCGAACGCGACGAGCGACGTGTCCAGAGCGCGCAGGCCCGACTCTCCGCCGTCGTGCTCACCTGGCTCCCCGTCGGCGTCCTGCTCCTCCTCGCGGCGTCCTCGGAGGCCGTGCGCCGCGTCGTGACGACACCGGCCGGGCTC
>JBPEWX010000490.1:0-3470 GCA_052032235.1 Ilumatobacter sp.
AGGTCACCGCCTGGCTCATGTGCACCGACAACATGCCGTCGGGCTCGGCACTGAAGCTCGGCGACGTGCTCACGATCCGCAACGGCAAGACGGTCGAGGTGCAGAACACCGACGCCGAGGGGCGCCTCATTCTCGCCGACGGGCTGTCGCTCGCCGCCGAGACCGAGCCCGACGTGATCGTCGACATCGCGACCCTCACCGGCTCGGCCATGGCGGCGCTCGGCACCGAGTACGCGGCCGTCATCGGCTCGTCGCAACCCGTCGTCGACGCGTTGATCGCCTCGTCGGAAACGACCGACGAACCGCTGTGGCAGATGCCGCTGGCCCGTGACAAGTACCGCAAGCTGCTCGACTCGGTCGTCGCCGACATGCGCAACATCGGCGGTCCGTACGCCGGAGCCACGACGGCCGCGATCTTCCTCTCGGAGTTCGTCGGTGACGTGCCGTGGGCGCACATCGACATCGCCGGGCCGATGAACGCCGACGGCGACGCCGGCTGGAAGTCGAAGGGCGCGACCGGTTTCGGCACGCGCATCCTGGTCGACTTCGCCTGCGGCTTCGAACCCTCCTGACGAGGCCGATCGGTCGTCGTCGCTAGCTCGCCAACGCCGCCGCCTCGCTCGCCCGGGCGGCGGCCGTCGGCGCCACACCGAGTTCGACGAGTCGCTGCTCGATCTCGCGGCGGTCGAGGCGGATCGTGCGTCGTGCCCACTCGTAGTGCGCACGCTGCACGTCGTCGGGCAGCCGACTGAGATGGCGCTGGGCGACGTTCGGGAGTCTGCGCCGGACGACGAAGCCGTCGGGTGTCGGCTGGGCGAGGCCGAACATCACGCAGCGATGGAGGGCCTTGCCGAACGGCGAGTGGGCTCCCTTCGTGTACGACAGGCCCATGGTCGTGGCGGTGTGTGCGAGGTCGATCACGAACCCGTCCGGGTCGCGGTCGAACTCGTCGGCGAGGCGACGCATGATCAACGTCGCCGTCGGTCCGATCACGCTCAACCAGTATCGCTCGGCGTACGCGCTGCGCGGGTCGTGGCCGTTCTCGTCGACGACCGGATCGATCCAGGGTCGGATCCGGGCGTGCGGGGTGGTCGGGATGTCGGGTGACGGTGTGGGTTCCATGGCGTTCTCCAGGAGCGAGTTCGTCCGGAGGGAAGCCGGCACCCACGAGAAGGTGACGGGACCGTCGTTCCGGAAACCCGGCCCATGGGGAGATCGCCCCGGTTCGGTGGATCGACGCGGAGACGGCACACTGATCGGATGAACGTGGAGGCTGCTGCCCGGGCGATCGCCGACGCCGAACGGATCGTGGTGCTCACCGGCGCCGGGATCTCGACCGATTCGGGTATCCCCGACTTCCGCGGCCCGAAGGGGATCTGGACGAAGAACCCGGCGGCGGAGAAGGCATCCCACATCTCGCACTACATCGACGACCCCGAGGTCCGTCGAGCCGCGTGGCTCAACCGCCTCGACGCCCCGGTGTGGGGTGCCGAGCCGAACGTCGGGCACGACTGCGTCTACGAGCTCGAACGACGCGGGCGGTTGCTCGCGGTGGTGACCCAGAACGTCGACGGGTTGCACCAGGCCGCCGGTCATGCACCCGAGAACGTCATCGAGGTGCACGGCACGGTGCGATTCACACGGTGCTGGAACTGCAACGACCGTCGGCCGATGCGCGAGGCCCTCGACCGGGTCCGGGCCGGTGAGGCCGACCCGCCGTGCCTGGTGTGCGGTGGCATCGTGAAGTCGGACACGATCAGCTTCGGGCAGTCGCTGGTGCCCGAAGTGATCGAGCGGGCCTTGCGGGTGAGCGGCGAATGCGACCTGATGCTGGCGATCGGTTCGACCCTCAGCGTGTACCCGGCGGCGAACTGTGTGCCGACGGCGAAGCGGAACGGTGCGACCGTCGTCATCGTCAACGGTCAACCCACCGACATGGATCGCCACGCCGACCACCTGCTGATCGGCCAGATCGGGGACATCCTCCCCGAGCTGGTCGGTGCTCGGTGAGCCGAGCATCGCGATTCGACCGGAGCGCGTCGGCGTCTGTGCCATGATGCTCCCCACTTGGAGCGGCCACGAGTCGACTGGCGGGAGAACAGCATGCAACAACGACGGGACAATGTGAAGATCCTCGGCACGATCACCGTGTCGGTGGCGGCGGGTGGGGCACTCGTGGTGGGCGGGCAACCGGTCTCGGCAGCCGACTTCTTGGTGACCAACACCGACGACGCCGGTCCGGGCAGCTTGCGTCAAGCCGTGCTCGACGCCAACGCGTCCGCCGGCGCCGACGTGATCAGGTTCGACGCGGGCGTCACGGGCGGCGCGATCACCCTGACCGGGGGCCAGATCGTGATCGCCGACGACCTCGAGATCGTCGGACCCGGCGCCGAGGCGCTCACGATCAGCGGGAACTCCGCGAACCGGATGTTCTACGTGTACTCGGCAGGGGACGATGCCACCGTCACGATCTCCGGACTGACGATGCGCGACGGTGCCGCTGACCGTGGTGGAGCCATCCGCAACTTCGAGGACCTGACGCTCGACAGCGTCGTACTCACCGGCAACACCGCCTCCGACCGGGGTGGGGCGTTGTTCAGCGACACGTTCACCGGCGGTTTCACCATCGTCGACAGCGTGCTGTCGGGCAACACGGCCACCCAGGACGGCGGCGCGATCTACAACGAAGACACCGGTCGCGAGATCGAGATCACACGGACGACGTTCACCGGCAACACGGCCGGTGACAACGGTGGAGCGATCGCGTTCTACGACCCCGACGACAGCCTGATCATCACCGATTCCACCATCTCGGGGAACACCGCCGGCGGGAACGGTGGGGGCATCTACATCTACAACTTCGATTCGGGGCGGCTCGAGATTCGCGAGACCACCATCTCCGACAACACGGCCACCGGGAACGGAGGCGGCGTCTTCCTCTACGACGCGAACGCGATCATCGTGCAGTCGACGATCAGCGGCAACACCGCGACGAACGGCGGCGGGCTCGTCGCCTACAGCGTCGACGGTCTCGTGGCGATCGAACACTCGACCATCACCGGCAACGTCGCGAGCGGCACCGGTGGCGGTCTCTACGCCGAGAGCGGCACGCTGTACATCGACCACAGCATCATCGCCGGCAACTCGGCGCCATCCGAACCGGACGTCGACGCCGACAGCGTTGCAGTCGACTCGCTCTTCAGTACGTCACCGGCGTCGATGGTCGACGGTGGCAACAACCAGTTCGGCACCGATCCACTGCTGGGTCCGCTCCAGGACAACGGCGGGCTCACCGAGACGCACCTACCGGCAGCGGGATCGCCGGCGATCGACGCCGGCGATCCCGGCTACGCGCTGTCGCTGACCGCCGACCAGCGCGACCTGGCGCGCATCGTCGGTGTGATCGACATCGGAGCGGTCGAGGTCGATGCCGGAACGGTCTCGATCGATCCCGACTCGATCACCATCGC
>JBPEWX010000491.1:0-2165 GCA_052032235.1 Ilumatobacter sp.
TCGATCACCGAGACGGCGACGTCGGCGCCCGGCAACAACTCGTTGCGACCGAACACCAAGGCGCCGCTCGCCACCACCCTGAAGCTGAACGGCTATTCGACATCGCAGTTCGGGAAGTGCCACGAGGTCCCGGTCTGGCAGTCGTCGCCCATGGGCCCCTTCGATGCGTGGCCGTCGGCCGGTGGCGGCTTCGAGTACTTCTACGGCTTCATCGGCGGCGAGAACAACCAGTACGACCCCGCCCTTTACGAAGGCACCACGCCGATCGAGCCGCCGGCGACGGAGGAGGAGGGCTACCACCTCACCGAAGACCTCGCCGACAAGGCGATCTCGTGGATCCGTCAGCAGAAGGCGCTGATGCCGAACCGGCCGTTCTTCACCTATTTCGCCCCGGGCGCCACGCACGCCCCGCACCACGTGCCCAAGGAATGGGCCGACAAGTACGCCGACCGGTTCGACGACGGCTGGGACGTGCAGCGCGAGCGCACGTTCGCGAAGCAGAAGGAGATGGGCGTCATCCCCGCCGACGCCGACCTCACCGAGCGTCACGACGAGATCTCGTCGTGGGACGTGATGCCCGACGAGCTCAAGCCGGTGCTCGCCCGACAGATGGAGGTGTACGCCGGGTTCCTCGAGCACACCGACCATCACGTCGGCCGCGTCATCGATGCGATCGACGACCTCGGCATCCTCGACAACACGCTGATCTACTACATCATCGGCGACAACGGCGCCTCCGCCGAGGGCACCATGAACGGGGCTTTCAACGAGATGGCCAACTTCAACGGCATGGCGGCGCTCGAGACGCCCGAGTTCATGCTGTCGAAGATGGACGAGTTCGGCTCGCCCGACTCGTACAACCACTTCTCGGTCGGCTGGGCGTGGGCGATGAACACCCCGTTCCAGTGGACCAAGCAGGTCGCCTCGCACTGGGGTGGCACCCGCAACGGCACGATCGTGCACTGGCCGGACGGGATCGACGATCCGGGCGGCCTCCGCGAGCAGTTCACCCACGTGATCGACGTCGCCCCGACCGTGCTCGAAGCCGCCGGTCTGCCGCAGCCCACCTTCGTCAACGGTGTGCAGCAGTCGCCGATCGAGGGCACGAGCATGCTCTACGCCTTCAAGGCCGCCGACGCCGACGAGCGTCACGACCTGCAGTACTTCGAGATGTTCGGCAACCGCGGCATCTACCACAAGGGTTGGAGCGCGGTCACCAAGCACAAGACGCCGTGGATCCTCGTCGGCGGTCAGCTGCCCGACTTCGACGACGACGTGTGGGAGCTGTACGACGGCAACAACGACTTCAGCCAGGCCAACGACCTGGTGGCCGAGCACCCCGAGCTGCTGCACAAGCTGCAGCGCCTCTGGCTCATCGAGGCCGTCAAGTACAACGTGCTCCCGATGGACGACCGCAGCGGCGAGCGCGTGAATCCCGAACTCGCCGGACGCCCGACGCTGGTGCACGGCAACACCCAGCTGTTCTTCCCCGGCATGGGTCGACTGTCGGAGAACAGCGTCGTCAGCATCAAGAACAAGTCGTTCTCGATCACCGCGGAGCTCGAGGTGCCCGACGACGGCCTGCGCGGCGTCGTCATCGCGCAGGGCGGCAAGTTCGGTGGCTGGGCGGTGTTCGCCGACGAGGGCAAGCTCGCCTTCGACTACAACGTGCTCGGCATCCAGCTGTTCGCGACCCGGTCCGACTCGGTGCTGCCGACCGGCAAGCACCAGGTGCGCATGGAGTTCGCCTACGACGGTGGTGGCCTGGCCAAGGGCGGCGACGTGACGCTGTACTGCGACGGCGAACAGATCGGCGCCGGGCGGGTCGACGCGACGCAGCCCATGATCTTCTCCGCCGACGAGACCACCGACATCGGCTACGAGTCGGGCACCACGGTCAGCCCCTCGTACACGGCGGCGACGAGCAAGCTCAACGGCAAGCTCCACTGGGTGCAACTCGACGTCGGCGTCGACGACCACGACCACTTCATCGATCCCGAGGAGCGCTACCGCATCGCGGTCGCCCGTCAGTGATCTCACCCGACTCGATTCACACCGTTCAAGGAGACCAGACATGCCACGACGAATCGGACGGCGGGCCGCAGCGCCCGTCGCTCGCCGACCCCTCGCCGCAGCCGCAGCGACCGGCGCCGTGGTCGGTGCCG
>JBPEWX010000492.1:0-2605 GCA_052032235.1 Ilumatobacter sp.
CGGCTGGGTCCACGTCGACGACGGACGGATCGCCTCGACCGGCGACCCGAGCGAGCCGGCCCCGTCGGCCGACCGTTCGGTCGACGCGAGCGGGCGATACGTCACGCCCGGCTTCGTCGACATCCACGGCCACGGTGCCGGCGGCGCCCACTACCAGGACGGAACCGAGGAGGCGCTGACGGCGCTCGCCGCGATGCGCCGGTACGGCACGACGCGAGCCGTTGCATCGTTCGTGTCCACCTCGATCGAACGCATGGTGCACTCGATCATCGTCGCGAGGACGGCGATGAATCGCGACCCCGGGCTGATCGGCGTTCACGTCGAAGGACCGTTCATCGCCCCCGGTCGCAAGGGCGCCCACGACCGACGCGTGCTGTGCCACCCCGATCGCGACTCGGTCGATCGGCTGCTCGACGTCGCACCCGAGATCGTCCGGCAGATCACCATCGCTCCCGAGCTGCCCGGTGCCAAGGAGGCGATCTCACGATTCGTCGCGGCCGGCATCCCGGTCGCCGTCGGACACACCGACTGCGACTACGACGCCGCCCGCGAAGCCTTCGACCGGGGCGCCTCGTTGGTGACCCACGCCTTCAACGCCATGGCCCAGATCGAGGGCCGGTTCCCGGGTGTACTCGGCGCTGCCGTCGCCGCCGAGCACGTCACGATCGAGGTGATCGCCGACGGCATCCACGTCCATCCGGCCTCGATCGCCCTGCTGTTCGCTGCCGCACCCGGCCGGATCGCTCTGGTCACCGATGCGATGGCCGGTGCCGGTGCGTCGGACGGCTGCTACACGCTCGGCTCGCTCGATGTCGACGTCGCCGACGGCCGGGCGGTCGTCGCCGGCACCGACACCCTGGCCGGTTCGACGCTCACGCCGGATCGTGCCCTTCGCACTGCGGTGCACGACTGCGGCATCGCGCTGCACGACGCCGTGGGCGCGCTCACCGATACCCCGGCCAGGGCGATCGGTGAAGACGAGCCCGCCCTGCTCGTCTCGGGAGCCCCCGGCGATCTCGTGCTGCTCGACGCCGACCTGTCCGTCGTCGACGTCCTTGTCGGCTGACGCCCGTCGGGGAGTCCGGTGGGCGGGTCCGTCTACTGGATCTGGTGGGCCCGGTCGCCCAGTTCGGCGAAGAACGGCTCGACGTTGTGCTTCTTCGCGGTGTCCTGCTTCATCGCCCGGAGCCCGACACGATCGGTGCGCCACGCTCCGCCACCGAAGTCGAGCAGCAGATGTCGGACGTGCGTACCGGCGCCGTAGTCCTCGTCGACCCAGTGCACCCGGAAGTCTCCCGCCGGGGCGGCGTGGAGGAAGTGCTTGGGTCGATCCCGCCAGTTCCGGCTGCCGTAGACGATCTGGTCGGTGGTGAGGGCGAGGAACGTCTTGTCCTGGAACTGGCCGACCTTGTCGTCGTCGTCGAGTCCGAGTTCGGCCGCTTTGTTGCGGATGATCTCGGTGCCGGAGAAGTGCACGTTGGTGTCCATGCCGACGCCGTGCGTCTTCTGCGGCGCCCACGTCTGTGTGACGAGGTAGGAGACGAGGGTCTCGCCCGGTGCGTGCTCGCCGAGCCAGGCTCGACAGTGCTCTTCCTTGAACGCCATGCGTCGACCGTAGCCCGACCCGTTCGCTCGTCCTGACGGGGTGCACTCGCACCGGCCGGGCGATCGCAGCGGCGGCGTCGCGTGGGGCAGACTCGTGTGGCGGAGGCTGCACATCAATGGGATCCGAGTTGCACATCGAGCGGCGCGACGCCGGCACGGGAGACCACGCCCAGATCGTCGAGACCGAGTGGCTCGAGTTCGTGGGCTCGTCGCCCGACTTCGAGCTCCGCGACACGGTGACCGCCACCGGTTCGAGCGGCGACGAGGTGACCGTCGCCGGGCCGTTCGGCTGCTGGACGGGACACCCCGTCGTCGCCGAGGTGCCGTTCCGGTGGTCGGCTGGTCGAGTCGCCGTGACATTCGCCGACGAGCATGCGCTGACCGGTGCGCTGCTCGTCGCCGAAGCGCTCGACGCCGTCGTGATCGACGACGACGGCAACGTCTACGAGGCGTCCGAGCCCGACTGGCAGTTCCCCGACGCGGACGAACCGCGCCCCGACCCGGTCGCCGCCGACACGCCGAGCTTCGACTCGCCACCCGAACGCGACGAGGTGGCGTTCGACTTCGACGGTGAGCCGACCTTCTGGGACCGGGTCCGCCAACGGTTCGGTCGACGTCGGTCGCCCTGAGCCGCGAGCGAACGACGCCCGACTGCGACTGCGCGACAATCGACGGTCGATGAGCGACCTCCGAGATCACGCCCTCGCCTGCCTCCGGGCCGACCGCATCATGGCCGTCCTGCGGCAGATCCCGCGCGAGTACCTCGTGCCGTTGTGCGACCTCCTCGTCGAGCGGGGCGTGCGCTCGCTCGAGATCACCCACGACTATCCCGGCACCGTCGACGACGTCGCCTTCCTCGTCGACCGGTTCGGCGACGATGCATCGGTCGGCGTCGGGACCACGTGGACGATCGAGCAGGCCGAGTCGGCAGCGGCGGCGGGTTCGACGTTCTGCGTGCTGCCGGGCATCGACGTCGCCACGGCCGAGCGCAGCGCCGAAC
>JBPEWX010000493.1:0-5388 GCA_052032235.1 Ilumatobacter sp.
CGAACACCCCGTCCCAGCCGGCTTGCTCGGCGCGCACGGCCAGGTCGGCGACCACGACCGGATCGCTCAACTCGCCGAACGGTGGGAGGGAGATGCCGTGCTTCACGACGTCGACCGTAGCGACACCTTCCGGCGCGGCGCCAAGGGTGACACCCCCTCGGTAGGGTGCGACGCATGGCAACTCCGTTTCCTCCGTTCGATGGTTCCGCGCCCAAGCAGCAGAAGTTCTCCGAGCCGCCCGAGATGGGCATCGACCCGAGCAAGCGCTACACCGCGAACATGTCGACCTCGATGGGCGAGATCGTGATCGCGCTCGACCCGATCAAGGCGCCGAAGACCGTCAACAACTTCGTCTTCCTGGCGCTCAACCACTACTACGACGGCGTCATCTTCCACCGCATCATCAACGGCTTCGTGTGCCAGGGTGGCGACCCCACCGGCACCGGTCGCGGCGGCCCCGGCTACCGCTTCGAGGACGAGCTGCCCAAGCCCGGTCAGTACGAGATCGGCTCGGTCGCCATGGCCAACGCCGGCCCCGACACCAACGGCAGCCAGTTCTTCCTGATCTCGGGCCCGAGCGGCGCCGGCCTCCCGCCGCTGTACAGCCTGTTCGGCAAGATCGTGAAGGGCCTCGACGTGCTCGAGCAGATGCAGTCGGTCAAGACCGGCGGTGGCGACAAGCCCGTCGACGACGTGATCATCAACTCCGTCACCATCACCCAACACGACGACTGATTCCGTCCAGGTGGCCCGATCGCTGCGTTCCGCCTCGCCGCTCGTTGCCGAAAGGCAACTCGGGCTCGTCGCGCCTTGCGCTCGGGCCACCTGACTCGGAATCAGTACACGAATCGAAGAAGCGGGGGAATCGGTGACAGGACGTTCGGGGGAGCGAGATGGGGCGTGAGCGGTTGTCGGCGTCGCAGGCGCGACGCGTGGCGCTGGGCGCGCAGGGGTTCGCCGAGCGGCGACCGACCGGACGCGTCGATCGGCGACACCTCCGCAAGGTGCTCGACCGGGTCGGCCTGATCCAGATCGACTCGGTCAACGTCCTGTGCCGCAGCCAGGAGCTGCCCCTGTTCGCCCGACTCGGTCCCCACCCCCGCACCCTCATCGAAGACGCCACCGCCGACGGCGAGCTGTTCGAGTACTGGGTCCACGAGGCGAGTCACGTCCCGACTGCGCACCACCATCTGTACCGCTGGTCGATGGAGCACCCCCGGCGATGGGGCGGCTTCCAGCGGTTCGTGAACGAACGCGCCGACTTCATCGAGCAGATCTACGACCAGGTCGCCGAGCGCGGCCCGTTGCTCGCCAGCGATCTCAGCACCCGCCAAGGCAAGAAGGAGTCGTGGTGGGACTACGACGACGCCAAGGTGGCGCTCGAGGTCCTGTTCGACTTCGGCCGCGTCGCCGCCGTCCGTCGCCCGAACGACTTCGCCCGCGTGTACGACATCGCCGAACGGGTCATCCCCGCCGACGTCCTCGCCACGCCCACCCCGACCGAGCACGACGCCCGCAAACAGCTCGTCGAACTGGCCGCCTCGTACTACGGCGTCGCAGCGCTCAACGATCTCGCCGACTACCACCGGCAGCGCCAGAGCGACATCCGCGACCTGGTCGCCGAACTCGTCGAGGAAGGCCGCCTCGTCCCCGTCGACGTCGAGGGCTGGAACCGCCCCGGGTTCCTGCACGCCGACGCACCGATCCCGCGCCGAATCCCGAACCGGGCGCTGCTGAGCCCGTTCGATCCGGTCGTCTGGTACCGAGACCGCGCCGAGCGGCTGTTCGGGTTCCACTACCGGATCGAGATCTACACCCCGGCACCCAAGCGCAAGTTCGGCTACTACGTGCTGCCGTTCCTGCTCGGCGACGACCTGGTGGCCCGAGTCGACCTCAAGGCCGACCGTCCGAACCGCACCCTGCTGGTGCAGAGTGCGTGGGGCGAACCCGGCATCCACGAGGCCGAGGTCGCCCACGAACTGGCCGGTGAACTGGCCTCGATGGCGGGTTGGCTCGGCCTCGAATCGGTCACCGTGGTGGGTGGCGGCGACCTCAGCCCGGCCCTCGCGACCGAGGTCGCGGCGACCCCGGTCGTCGCTGCGCGCTGACGCCGGCGGGGTCCACAACAACCCCGGGTCGCGTCACTACGCTCGGCCCGTGACCGATGACGCCGACGGCCCCGACGAACGGAGTCCCGACGTCGGTGCGTCGAACGACGACACGTTCGAACCGACCTACGGCGTCACGGTGCCACCGGCGAGCGACAGCACCGTTCCGGGTTGGGTCATCCGGGCCATCATCGTGTTCTGGATCGGCTTCCTCGCCGTCGCGGTCGCCGGGCACCTGTGGAGTCGCCTGCAGGGGCTGACCCTCCTGCTCCTGATCTCGCTGTTCCTCGCGTTGGCGATCGAGCCGGGCGTCAATCGCCTGGCCCGTCGGGGCTGGCGGCGCGGCAGCGCGACGGCATCGATCATGTTCGGCTTCATGATGCTGACGGCGGTGTTCGTCGGCGCGATCGGCACCCTCGTCGGCACCCAGCTCGTCGACCTGCTCAACAACTCCGAGGAGTACATCACCGACTCCGTCGACCGGGTGAACGACCTGTTCGGCACCGAACTCGACGCGCAAGAGATCGTCGACGAGTTCAACGACCCCGACGGCCGCGTCCAACAGTTCATCGACGCTCAACAGGACAACGCGATCGCGCTCTCGCTGCAGGCGTTGAACGGTCTGCTCGCGTTCTTCTCGATCCTGCTGTTCACCTACTACCTCGTGGCCGACGGCCCCCGCCTCCGTCGCGCGATCTGTTCGCGCCTGCGTCCCGATCGGCAACGCCAGGTGCTCGCCGCGTGGGAACTCGCCATCAACAAGACGGGCGGCTACCTCTACTCCCGGTTGCTGCTCGCACTGCTCTCGGCGTTCTTCCACTGGATCGTGTTCCAGGCCGCAGCGATCCAGGCGCCGATCCCGCTCGCCCTCTGGGTGGGCCTCGTCAGCCAGTTCCTCCCGGTCGTCGGTACGTACATCGCCGGCGTGTTGCCGGTGCTGATCACGTTCCTCGACTCGCCGGTGAAGGCGGCGATCGTGCTCGGTTTCATCATCGTGTACCAGCAGGTCGAGAACTACTTCTTCGCCCCGCGCATCACCGCCCGCACCATGGAGCTGCATCCGGCGGTCGCGTTCGGTGCCGCGCTCGCGGGCTTCTCCCTCCTCGGCGCGGCCGGTGCGGTGCTCGCGTTACCCGCGGCAGCCATGTTGCAGGCCATCATCGGTGGATGGGGTCAACGCCACGAAGTGATCGAGAGCCAACTGACCGAGATGCGATTACCGGGGCGATCCCCGCGCGCGGGTGAGTCGACATGACCATCGCCGACGCCTTCGTCCCCGTTGCCATCACCGATCGTTCGGGTGTCGACGAGTCGTGCCACTTCGGCGCGGTCGTCGTGCTCGACCCGGCCGGCGATGTCGTCTTCGCCGCCGGTGATCCCGACGTCGAGATCTATCCGCGGTCGTCGATGAAGCCGGCGCAGGCCGACGCGATGCTCGGCGGTGGCTGGACCGGCACGCCGGAGCAGCTCGCGCTCGCGTGTGCGAGCCACGACGGGTCACCGGTCCACATCGAGGTCGTGCGCAGCATCCTCGACGACGCCGGGCTCGACGAGTCGGCGCTCGGCAACACGCCCGACTGGCCCCTCGAACAGGGTGCCGCCGAGACGGTGATCGCCGCCGGAGCGCACCGCACGGCGCTGTTCATGAACTGCTCGGGCAAGCACGCCACGATGGTGGCGACGTGCCTGATCAACGAGTGGCCGGTCGAGGGGTACCTGCATCCCGACCATCCGCTGCAGCAGCTCATCACCGCTCGCGTGGAGCAACTGATGGGGCCGGTCTCCCACATCGGGATCGACGGGTGCGGTGCCCCGGCCCACGTGGTGTCGCTGTCAGGTCTGGCCCGGTCGTTCGCCACCCTCGCCCACGATCGCGGGGAGGTGTGGGACGCGATGCACCGCTTCCCCGAACTCGTCGGCGGTCCCGATCGGCCGTCGGCTCGACTCATCGCCCAGCTGCCCGACGCGATGGCGAAGGAAGGCGCCGAGGGTGTGTTCGCCGCCGGGCTCCCGGACGGCACGGCGGTCGCGGTCAAGATCGCCGACGGTGCCGCACGCGCCGCCGGTGTCGTCGCCGCGTCGGCGCTCGCCGCCGCGGGCCACGACGTCGACGCGATCGCGATCGGCGACCCGATCAAGGGACACGGTCGGCCCGTCGGCCAGTTGCGTCCACTCGTCGGCGGAGGCTGACCGTGGCGGCGCCCGAGTTCCGGACGCTCGACGCGTTCGAGTACGGCACGGTCGACCAGGTGACGCCGCTCGTGCGACGGGTCATCGCGAACAACCCGTCCAAGTTCACGTACCACGGCACCGGCACCTACCTCGTCGGGCACGGTGACGTCGTCGTGATCGATCCCGGCCCGGCGATCGACTCGCATCGCGATGCTCTCGCCGCGGCGTTGGCGGGGGAGCGGGTGCGAGCGATCCTCGTCACCCACTGCCACGCCGACCACTCACCGCTCGCGGCATGGATGCGCGACGAATACGACGCGCCGACGTACGCATTCGGCCCGCACCCCGAGCCCGACCCGGCGATGGTGCCGCCGCCCGAACACGACGAGCACGACGACGGTACGGACGACGGCGCCGGAGGCGAGCCGGTGAAGATCGAGGAGTCGACCGACTTCGAGTTCACGCCCGACCACGCCGTGGTCGACGGCGACGTCGTCGTGTCCGGCGCCGGGATCACGATGCGCGCCGTGCACACGCCGGGCCACACCTCGAACCACATGTGCTGGACGCTCGACGAGGAGTCGACGCTGTTCAGCGGCGACCACGTGATGGGGTGGAGCACGACGGTCGTCTCACCGCCCGACGGCGACATGACCGCCTACATCGACTCGCTCCGCAAGGTCGCCGGCCGCGGCGACGCCGTGCTCTGGCCGACCCACGGTCCGCAGCGCGACGACGCCCGCGCATACGTGTCCGCGTTGGTCGATCATCGACTGGCTCGCGAGGCGGCGGTGCTCGAGCAGATCCGTGCCGGCAAGACGACGGCGCGCGAGATCGTCGAGGTGCTCTACACCGACGTCCGACCCGAGCTGCACAAGCCGGCGCGGCACAGCGTGTGGGGTCATCTCACCAAGCTCGTCGACGACGGACTCGTGGTGGTCGACGGCGGCGGTTTGGCCGTGATCGACGCGCACTACCGCCCGGTCTGAGCTCGCGAACCAGGCTCGTACAACCATCGACCTTTGGTCGAGGGTGAGCCAGCAACGCCGTCGAATGGCCTCGAACTCGTCCGATTTTCGCCGGTGGGGAGGGTTCCGGACCCGGTTCG
>JBPEWX010000494.1:0-2725 GCA_052032235.1 Ilumatobacter sp.
GTGAGACCCGGGTGCTGCGGACGCGCCGGGTTGCCATCGCCGTCGCGACGCGACGAGCCAGCTCCAGCCCGGGTGCGTCGTCTCGCCCGATGTCACCGACGAGCACGACGTCGGCGCCGGCCGACTGTGCGAGCACGTACTCGTCGGTGGTCGGACCACCGACGATCGCCACGATCGGTGCATCCGGCTCGCACGATCGACGTCGGGCGATCTCGTCGACGTCCGTGAGCACATGACAATCGTCGATCGACGGTGTTTGCTCTCGTGCCATTACCCGAACCACCTTCCACTCGCATACTGTCAGACGTGATCGGCCCGACGACAGGAGAAGGGGGCAACGTGTCGGACGGACAACCGAAACCGAGCATCCGCGCCCTGATCGTCGACGACCATCGCATGCTCGCCGAGCTACTGTCGTCCGCGCTCGACGATCGCCCGGAGATCACCGTCGTCGGCACTGCGTCGTCGTCGGCCGAGGCGCTGACCGCGGTCGCGTCGCTCCGTCCCGACGTGGTCGTGCTCGACTACGACCTCCCGGACGGCGACGGCGTCGCCCTGGTCGGTCCGCTCCGCGAGGCCGCTCCCGGCTGCCGGGTGCTCATGCTCACGTCGTACACCGATCCGGTGCTCCTCAGCGACGCGATCGAAGCCGGTTGCGCCGGCTTCGTCACCAAGCGGAACAGCACCGACGAGATCGCATCGGCGGTTCTCGCCGTTGCCTCCGACGAGACGCCGGTCTCGCCCGACATGGTGCGTTCGCTCGTCCGCAAGGACCACACCGCAACCGGCTCCGACCTCACCGCTCGTGAGGTCGAAGTGCTCCGGCTGGCGGCACAGGGTTTGAGCAACAAGGAGATCGCCGAGCAGCTCTTCCTCAGTGTGAACACCGTGCGCAACCACATGCAGCGAGTGCTCAACAAGCTCGGAGCGCACTCGAAGCTCGAGGCCACCGCCATCGCCGCCCGGCTCGGCATCGTCCGCCGCTGAGTTGGTGCACACGCACTAACGCGTTTGACGCGGCGGCCTCTGTCGGTGTCGCTGCCTGCCGACGACGCTGATGCCACCCGTCGGGGAGACGGGCATCGAGCGAGAGAGGGGATGACGTGCTCGGGACAACGAACGCTGCCGTCCGACCCCGCGCCTCGGTTCGATCCACCAGCCCAGCCGAGGAGGCCGCTTCATGAAGCTCGCTCTGTACCTGCCCAACTTCCGCGACGAGGTCACCGTCCAGGAACTGTCCGATCTGACCGATCTCGCCGAGGAACTCGACTTCGACTCGATCTGGACGCTCGATCGCATCGTCGTGCCCGAGGCGTCCGACCGCGAAGAGCTCGAGTACGCGTTCGGCATGATGGACGGCTTCCCGAAGTCGCTCCCGGTGTCGTCGCGCGGGCAGTGGTTCCAGGGGTGGCCGTTGATCCCGTGGCTCGCCGCCAAGACCACGAAGTGTCGCATCGGCATGAGCATCACCGATACGCCGTACCGCGCACCGGGCGTGCTCGCCGCCGAACTCGCCACCGTCGACCATCTGTGCAACGGTCGGCTCAACGTCGGCGTCGGCGCCGGTTGGATGCCCGAGGAGTTCGCGGCGTCGAGTGCGTCGCACATCTTCCCGAAGCGTCACAAGCACGTCCGAGAGACGATCGAGATCATGCAGGGCATCTGGACGAACGAGGTGTTCGAGTACCACGGTGAGTTCGCCGACTTCCCGCCGTGCGGCTTCGGCGCCAAGCCGGTCCAGGATCCGCACCCGCCGATCTTCTTCAGCGGTCTTCGTGACCCGAAGCGGGCTGCCAGCCGGATCGCGAAGTACGACCTGTCGGGTTGGATCGGCATCCAGGACACGCCGAGTGAGTTCCTCGAGTGGCGCGGCCCGATCCAGCAGGAGCTCGAGGAGCTGGGCAAGCCCGACGCGCTCGAGCAGCTCGAGCTGTGCAGCATGTACTGGTTCGTCATCACCGACGAGCCGTCCGATCAGACCGACATCGGCAAGGCGAGCAACATCCTCGTCGGCACGAAGCAGCAGATCACCGACAACCTGAAGCGGCTGAAGGAGTCGGGTCTGACGATGCCGCTGATCTGGCCGCCGTTCACCGACGTCCCGGTCTCGAAGACGCTCGACGACCTCAAGGTCCTCAAGCACGAGATCATGCCCGAGGTCGACGCGAGCTGAGCCTCCCCCCGGTGGATCGTTGATTGCGCTCACCACCACCTGGCACCGCGTGCGCCGCGTTCACGGACGAGTTCGATGAAGCTCGCCGAGAGCGCGGCGCTCGCGCGTCTGGTCACCGCTGATCACGGCGTCCTGGCGACCGTCGACGTCGAGCGAGGCGTGCACGCAGTGCCCGCCGTGTTCGCGGTCGCCGACGGGCACCTGGGCGTACCGATCGACCGGGTCAAGCCGAAGACGTCGGTGCGGTTGCGGCGTGAACGGAACCTCGACGCCGACCAGCGAGCGACATTCGTCGCCGACCACTGGGACCGCGACGACTGGTCGCAACTCTGGTGGGTTCGTCTCGATCTGGTGCGGGTCCGCGACGCGCGTCGTGCCGAGCACCTGGTGGCCTGCCTCGTCGACCGCTATCCCCAGTACCGCGCCGCCGGACCGGACGGCCTCGCGGACGTGCTCGTGTTCCGGATCGACGACGTCGTCGGCTGGTCGGCCGGCTGACGGTTCTGGTCAGGAGAGGGCGGGTTGGCGGCGGGCGACGCTCACGCGGCTGAC
>JBPEWX010000495.1:0-3701 GCA_052032235.1 Ilumatobacter sp.
GCCGTTCCCGAGTCGCTCCCGATCGCGGAGCGTCGCGACGAGCTGGTCGAGGCGATCCGATCGAACCAGGTTGTCGTCGTCGCCGGCGAGACCGGTTCGGGCAAGAGCACCCAGCTCCCCAAGTTGTGCCTCGAGGCCGGTCGGGGCGTCGACGGCATGATCGGCCACACCCAGCCCCGACGTGTCGCCGCTCGCACCGTCGCCGAACGCGTCGCCGACGAACTCGGCACCGCCGTCGGCGACGGGGTCGGCTACTCGGTTCGCTTCAACGACCGGGTGACCGACTCGACACTGATCCGGGTCATGACGGACGGCATCCTGCTGAACGAGCTGCAGCGCGATCGCGATCTGCGTCGCTACGACACGATCATCATCGACGAGGCGCACGAGCGCAGCCTCAACATCGACTTCCTGCTCGGCTACCTCAAACAGCTCCTGCCACGCCGTCCCGACCTGCACGTGATCATCACGTCGGCGACCATCGACACCGAACGGTTCGCCGAGCACTTCGCCGACGCCGATGGCGAACCGGCACCGGTGTTCGTCGTCGAAGGACGTACGTACCCGGTCGAGGTGCGCTACCGACCGTACGGTGCCGACAACGAGGACGACCCCGGTGACCGGCGCGACCAGGTGCGGGCCGTCATCGACGCGATCGACGAGCTCGAGCGGGAGGGGCCCGGCGACGTGCTCGTGTTCCTGAGCGGCGAGCGCGAGATCCACGACATCGCCGATGCGCTCCGCGACGAACGCCGGCAGGGCCTCGAGGTCTTGCCGCTGTACGCCCGCCTGTCGGCCCACGAACAGCACCGGATCTTCGAGCCGCATCGCGGCCGACGCGTCGTGCTGGCGACGAACGTCGCCGAGACCTCGATCACGGTGCCGGGGGTGCGCTACGTCGTCGACGCAGGCATCGCCCGCATCTCCCGGTACAGCCGCCGGCTGAAGGTGCAACGCCTGCCGATCGAGCCGGTGTCCCAGGCGTCCGCGAACCAGCGTGCCGGCCGGTGCGGCCGGGTCGCCCCCGGCATCTGCATCCGTCTGTACACGGAGGACGACTACGAGCAGCGACCCGAGTTCACCGAACCCGAGATCCTGCGGACCAACCTCGCCTCGGTCATCCTCCAGATGACGGCGATCGGCCTCGGTGACGTCTCACGGTTCCCGTTCGTCGAACCGCCCGACGCCGCCGCCATCCGCGACGGCGACCTGTTGCTCGACGAACTCGGCGCGGTCCGCCACGACGGCGACCGTCGGTCGCTCACGAAGATCGGACGCAAGCTGGCCCGGCTCCCGATCGACCCGCGACTCGGTCGGATGGTCATCGAGGCCGACCGCTACGGCTGCGTGCGTGAGGTCCTCGTCATCGCCTCGGCATTGTCGATCCAGGACGTGCGCGAACGCCCGCGCGAGCAGCCCGAGCGGGCGAACGAACTCCACGCCCGCTTCCGGGTCGACGGCTCCGACCTGCTCGGCATCGTCGAACTCTGGGACTACCTGCGCGAACGCCAGCGGGAACTGTCGGGCAACCGGTTCCGCCGGATGTGCCACGACGAGTACCTCCACTACCTCCGGGTGCGGGAGTGGCGCGACCTGTACAGCCAGCTCCGACAGGTCGCCGGACAACTCGACATCCGGCCGTCGGTCGATGCAGCACACCCGGATCACGTGCACCGGGCGCTGCTCGCCGGCCTGCTGACCCACATCGGTACCCGCGACGGCGACGGTCGCGAGTTCCGCGGCATCCGCGACTCACGGTTCGTGATCGCCCCCGGCTCGGTGCTCTCGAAGCGGCCGCCGCGGTGGGTGATGGCGGCCGAGCTGGTCGAGACCGACCGGATCCGCGCTCGGCGCGTCGCGACGATCCAGCCGGAGTGGGCGGAGTCGATCGCCGGCGACCTGGTGAAGCGCTCGTACGGCGAACCGTGGTGGGACGAGCAGCAGGGTCGCGCCCTGATCGGCGAGACGGTGACGCTGTACGGCCTCCCGATCGTCTCGAATCGGACGATCGGCCTCGATCGCGTCGATGCCCGGCTCGCCCGAGAACTGTTCATCCGGCGGGCGCTCGTCGCCGGCGAATGGGAGGCGAGCCACGACTTCATCGCCGAGAACGAACGGTTCCGCAGGCGGGTCGCGCTGCTCGAGGCTCGAGTGCGCCGCACCGATCTGCTCGACGACGAGGCGATCGTCGAGTTCTTCGACGCCCGGATCCCCGAGCGGGTGACGTCGTCGCGAGCGTTCGACCGATGGTGGCGCGATGCTCGGCAGGACGATCCGACGTCGTTGGACCTCGACGGGTCGGTGCTCGCGAATCGTTCCGGTATCCGGCTCGGCGACTACCCCGACCGTTGGACCGCCGGCACGGCGAGCTACCCGATCACCTACCGGTTCGATCCCGGGAGCGCACTCGACGGCGCCTCCGTCACCGTGCCGCTCAGCGAGATCAACCAGCTCGACGACTCCGGCTTCGACTGGTCGATCCCCGGCTACCGGGCCGAACTCGTCGATCTGCTGGTGCGTTCGCTCCCCAAGGACGTCCGACGTGAGCTGATCCCGATGACCGAGACCGCGGCGGCGGCGGCCGAGCGGCTCGACACGAGCCTCCCGACGCTCGTGGAGGCACTGGCGGCGGCACTCACCGAGGTGTCGGGGGTGTCGGTGCGGCCCGGTGACTTCTCCGCCGAGCGGCTGCCGACACATCTCCGCCTGCACATCGTCGTCGTCGACGACCAGGGTCAGGTCGTCGACGCCGGTGACGACCTCGAGGCGATCCGGCGGCGACAGGCCGGCGAGGCGCGGACCGCGCTCGCGAGTGCCGTGCCCGTCGAGGAACGTCGCGACATCGTCCGCTGGGACGACATCGGACACATCGACCGGGTCGTCGAGACCACGTCGCCGAGCGGCAACGTGGTCCGGGCGTTCCCGACCCTGCTCGACCGCGGCGACCGGGTGACCCTGCGCGTCGTCGACAACGAGTCGCTGCAGCGACGTGCGATGCGCGGCGGTGTGCGGCGGCTGTTGCTGATGGCGGCGGCGCCGACGGTCGGCAAGGTCGAACGGACCCTCGACCAGTCGGCGAAGCTCGCCGTCGCCGCGAGCCCGGTGCTGCTGGCCGATCTCACCGCCGAGTGCATCGACGCCGCCGTCGACGCCGTGCTCGCCCGCTACGAGCTGCCGTGGGACGAGGCGGCGTTCTCCACGATCGAACGAGCCGTCCGCGACGACGCGCCGCAGCTGGCCGCCGACGCGCTCGCCGAGGCGGCCGACGTCATCGCGGCGGCCGAACGGGTCCGGGCCCGCTTGTCGTCGCTCACCGCCGAGGCGCTCCAGCCGACCGTCGCCGACGCACGCGCCCATCTCGACCGATTGATCGCAGCGGGGTTCGTCGCCCGGAGCGGCCTCGACCGGCTGCCCGACGTGCACCGCTACGTCCGTGGCATCGAGTACCGCCTCGATCATCTCGCCGGCGACGTGCCACGCGACCAGCGCCGCATGGCCGAGGTGCGCCCCATCGAGCGTGAGCTCGCCGACGCGATCGACCGGGCCGGCCGGGTCGACGACGACCTGCGTGAGATCGCCTGGCTGGTCGAGGAACTCCGTATGAGCGTGTTCGCCCAACCCGTCGGCGTCCGCGGCTCGGTCAGCCCCAAACGAATCCGCACCGCACTCAACCGCCGCTGACGACGAATGGTGTCGGATCC
>JBPEWX010000496.1:0-3809 GCA_052032235.1 Ilumatobacter sp.
CGTCTCCTCGACGAAGCGCTCCTCGCGTGCAACTCGTACGAGGGTTTCCGTGCCCAGGTCGGGCAGTACCCGGGCATCATCGGCTACGACGTCGACACCTTCCTCGAACTGCGTTGCGTGAACTCGAGCGACGAACGCGTCGGCACGACCGCCGCGTGCCGAGCCGTGGTCGCACCGCCGACGACACCGCCGCCCGACGTCGAGGTCGAGCTGGTGTTCGTCGGCGACACCGTCGACGGGCGCCGCATCGAGATCCGGCCGAGCAGCGACGTGCCGTTCGAGGGCGACATTCCCGCCGTCGTCCAGCAGACGGTCGACCTCGCCGTCGAGTCGGGGTGCCTCGGCGTTCTCGATCAGCGCAACATCTGGCTGGAACGGATCGACGATTCGGACGCCGGCGACATCGCGTCGGTGTTCGCACAGCACGCGCAGAACGTCGCCGTGTACATCGGCTGCGAACCCGACCCGATCGGGCCCGAACCCGACGCCTGACGAACGACCGCTATGCGACGTCGGCGACGAGCGTCGCCGGCGCACCGACGGGGTTGCCCTCGTCGTCGAACGGGTTGAAGTCGCCGCCGTCGGTCACGATGATCAGGATGGTCACGGCGACGAGGACCACGATCGCGAACGTGATCCACTGGGCGACCGGGCCGAAGACCCGCTTGTCTCGCTCGAGCCCGTCGCGGGTGCGGGTCGGTCGGCCCTTCGGGGCGGTGTAGCCCTTCTTGCCGGCTGCGTTCGTGTCCGTCGTGTCGTCGGCCATCGGACTGGATCGTAGCCCGACGGGTGGTGCCGATGCCGGAGGCGCGCGACAATCGGCGCGTGCAGACCTTCGTTCACACGATCCGACGCGCCCTCGCCCTGACGCCCGACCACGAGGCGTTGGTCTGTGGCGACGTGCGCCTCGACTACACCGAGTTCGCGACCCGTCTCCGCCGGCTCCACGGGCTGCTCGCCGAGCTGGGCACGTCACCCGGCGAACGCGTGGCGATCGTCGCCTTCAACTCGATCGCCTTCACGGAGCTGTACTGCGCGGTCCCGATGTCGGGGCGCGTGCAGGTGCCGCTCAACTTCCGCTGGGCGGCACCGGAGCTCGCGTACGCACTGGAGGACTCGGGGGCACGCGTCCTGTTCTGCGACCGAGATCCGGGCCCGCTCGCCGACCTCGTCGACACGGTCATCCGGATCGACACCGGCGAATACGAGGAACGTCTGGCCGCGGCCGACGAGGTCGACTTCGACCCGTCGGCGGTCGCCGAGGACGATCTCGCCGGCTTGTTCTACACCGGCGGCACGACCGGGGTCAGCAAGGGCGTCATGCTCACGCACCGCAACCTCGTGGCCAACGCGTGGAACACCCAGTTCGTGCAGCCGATGACCGCCGCCGACCGCTATCTGGTGATGGCACCCATGTTCCATGCCGCCGGTTCGATCAGCCTGCTGCAATCGATCCTGGTCGGCGCATGCCAGGTGCTGCTGCCCGCCTTCTCGCCCGGCGAGATGCTCGACCTCGTCGAGCGCGAGCGCATCACCCAGACCCTCGGGGTGCCGACGATGGTGGCGGCGACCGTCGAAGAACAACTCCAACGGCCTCGTGACGTGTCGTCACTCGTCGGCTACGCCCACGGCGGTTCCCCGATCGCGCTCGAGGTCGTCCGGCGCGGCATGCAGGCGTTCCCCGACGCCGACTTCATCCATCTGTACGGCGCCACCGAGACCGCTCCGCTCCTGACCGGCCTCGCCGACGAGGCGCAACTCATCGATCACGAGCGAGCGCGCTCGGCCGGTCAGCCGGTGCTCGGCTGCGAGATCGTCATCCGCGATGCCAATGGCGATCCACTGCCCGCAGGCGAGATCGGTGAGGTGACGGCGGCGGGCGCCAACATCATGGCGGGCTACTGGAACAAGCCCGAGCAGACGGAGGCGGCGCTGCGCGACGGCTTCTACTGGACCGGCGACGTCGGACGCCTCGACGAGAACGGCTATCTGTTCCTGCTCGACCGGTCGAAGGACATGATCATCTCGGGCGGCGAGAACATCTACTGCACCGAGGTCGAGGACGCGATCTACACCCACCCGGCCGTGCTCGAGGCAACGGTCTTCGGCATCCCCGACGAGCAGTGGGGCGAAGCCGTGCACGCCGTCGTCGTGCTCCGGGAAGGTGCGTCCGCCGACGAGGCGGACATCATCGCCCACTGCCGCGCCTCGATCGCGGCCTACAAGGTCCCCCGGTCGGTGTCGTTCCAGGTCGAGCCGCTCCCGAAGTCGGGCCCCGGCAAGGTGCTCAAGCGGGAACTCCGTGCCCCGTTCTGGGAGGGCCACGACACCCAGATCGTGTGAGCGGGCCGTGTGACCGAACCCACCCCGTGGGGGCTGGCGCGCGGTGTAAGCGTTTGCATACTGTCGCGCCGTGAGCCCACAGCAGCCCTCCGAGTCGTCCGCGATCACCTCGACCACCGCCACGTCCGACCCGCACGTGCCGTGGTGGCGTCGGGGCACCATCTACCAGGTGTACCCACGATCGTTCGCCGACGCCGACGGCGACGGCACCGGCGACGTCGAAGGCATCCGCTCGAAGCTGCCGTACCTGAGCGACCTCGGCGTCGACGGCATCTGGATCAGTCCCTGGTACCCGTCCCCGCTCGCCGACGGCGGCTACGACGTCGCCGACTACCGCGACATCAACCCGATGTTCGGCACCCTCGCCGACGCCGAACGCCTGCTCGACGAGGCGCACGAACTGGGCATCAAGGTGATCGTCGACCTCGTGCCGAACCACACGTCACGCGAGCACCGCTGGTTCCAGGCAGCACTCGCAGCCGGTCCCGGGTCGGCCGAGCGCGCCATGTACATGTTCCGTCCCGGCCGCGGTGACGACGGTGAACTGCCGCCGAACAACTGGCGATCGGTGTTCGGAGGACCGGCGTGGACCCGGGTCGACGACGGCGAGTGGTACCTCCACCTGTTCGACTCGAGCCAGCCCGACCTCGACTGGACCAACGAGCGCGTGCGTGAGGAGTTCGACGCGATCTTCCGCTTCTGGCTCGATCGTGGCGTCGACGGGTTCCGGATCGACGTCGCGCACGGCATGGTCAAGGACCCCGCACTCCCCGATCTCGACGGCGAGCAGGAACTGCTCGGCACCAACTTCGCGGTGAACCATCCCCACTGGGACCGCGACGGCGTGCACGAGATCAACCGTCGCTGGCGAGCCGTCCTCGACGAGGCCGACCGAGACGTGATGATGGTCGCCGAAGCCTGGGTCGTGCCCGAGCACCTCGGTCTGTACCTGCGCCCCGACGAGTACCACCAGTCGTTCAACTTCGACTTCCTCACCGCCGACTGGGGCCACGACGAGGCACGCGACGCCATCATGCGAGCCCTCGACGCCGCGCAGACGGTCGGCTCCACCCCGACCTGGACGCTCTCCAACCACGACGTGATGCGTCACGCCACCCGATACGGGCTGCCCAAGGGCACCGATTGGCGGGCGTGGCCGCTCGCCGGGCCGGCCGACGCCCTCGACCCGGTCGCCGGCCTCCGCCGGGCGAAGGCCATGACGATGCTGCTCATGGCGCTCCCCGGATCGCTCTACGTCTACCAGGGCGAGGAGCTCGGCCTGCCCGACGTCTGGGACCTGCCGCCCGAGGTACTCGACGACCCGGTGTGGGAGGACTCCGGCCACACCCAGAAGGGCCGTGACGGTTGTCGCGTCCCGATGCCGTGGACCCCCGACGGCACCTCGTACGGATTCGGGTCGAACGGGGCGTGGTTGCCGCAGCCGCCGGTGTACGGCGAGTTGTCCG
>JBPEWX010000497.1:0-7933 GCA_052032235.1 Ilumatobacter sp.
TACTCGCTCCCGAAGGAGGTGTACCGCGACGTCGACGTGAGCGTGCATCCGCCGTTCACCGACATCCGCAGTGTGCAGACCGTCATCGAGAGCGACGAACTCGAGTTGCAGCTCGGGGCCCAGCACTGCCACTGGGAGGAGAAGGGCGCGTTCACCGGCGAGGTCTCGCCGCTGTTCCTGGCCAAGCTCGACGTGAAGCTCGTCGTGTGCGGCCACAGTGAGCGTCGCGATCTGTTCGGCGAGACCGACGAGATGGTGAACAAGAAGGTCAAGGCGATCTTCAAGCACGGCATGACGCCGATCATGTGCTGCGGCGAGTCGCTCGAGGAGCGCGAGGCGGGGGAGACCGAGGCGAAGGTGCTCGGTCAGGTCGCCGCCGGGCTCGACAAGGTCAAGGCCGACCAGGTCGCGTCGATGGTGATCGCCTACGAGCCGATCTGGGCGATCGGCACCGGCAAGACGGCGACGTCCGAGGACGCTCAGGCCGTGTGCAAGGCGATTCGTGGCGCCGTGGCCGCGAAGTACGACGCCGACACCGCCGCCGAGGTCCGCATCCAGTACGGCGGATCGGTCAAGGCAAGCACTGCTGAAGAACTGATGGCCCAACCCGACATCGACGGTGCCCTGGTGGGCGGAGCGAGCCTCGATCCCGAGGAATTCAGCCGGATCGTCCAGTTCGCAGCGCAGGCCTGATCGGAACACCTGAACCAATTGTTCACCGGGGGAAACAATTGTGACGCCGGGCACGTGCTACCCTCATGCGCACCCGATCGGCTGGGGAGGACGGTCGGGGGCTACATACGGCACCGCAGCGTGAACACGTCGAGGGCCTGACTGAGCTCGCACACCTCCCTCCTGTCCATCCAACAAGGAGGATCTACGTGATCAAGACGAGGCGTACGAAGCGGGTCATCGCACTCGCTGTCGGCCTGTCGCTCGTGGCCGCAGCATGCGGTGGCGACGACGACGATGCGGACGACGGCGACGACGCTGCGACCGAAGAAACGGCTGCCGACGACGACGGTGGCGACGACAGCGGCGACGAGCCCGCCGACGAGCCCGCCGACGACGGCGACGAGCCCGCCGACGACGGTGGCGACGACAGCGGCGACGAGGGCACCGAGCCCGCCGAGGAGCCCGCCGAGCCGGGCGCTGCCGGTGGCACCCTGATCTGGGCGCACGAGCAGGAGCCGCCCGACCTCCACCTCGACGATCCGAACAACAACCTGTCGATCACCTCGTGGATCCGTTCCGCGTTGATCGAGGGTCTGTACGGCATCTCCGGTGCGACCGAGTACTACCCCGAGCTGCTGGCCGAGGACAATCCTCCGACCGACAACGGTGACGGCACCTACACGGTGAACTACGTCCTGCGTGACGGCCTCGTCTGGAGCGACGGCGACGACCTCACCGCCGACGACGTCAAGTGGACCTACGACGCCATCATGGCGACCGACGGCGAAGACGAAGAGGGCAACCCCGCCTACGTCTACCTCATCGGTGACCGCACCGGACTCGACACCATCGTCGACTTCACGGTCAACTCGCCGACCGAGTTCAGCGTGACCTGGGAAGGCTTCTTCGCAGGCTGGAAGGGCGTCCTCAACGAGGTCTACCCGATGCACGTGTTCCCGGCCGACCCGGTCGAGGCCGCCACGGCGCTCAACGAGTCGCTCCGCGAATGGAGCGTCGACGGCGCGGTCATCCCGTCGTCGGGTGCCATGATCTTCGACTCGTGGGAACGCGGCGTCCAGATGAACATGGTCCGCAACGACATGTACAACGGCTCGAACAGCCCCGACGCCCAGAACACGGGTGTCGCCTCGGTCGACGGTGTGCAGATCAACTTCGTGACCGACACGGACGCGCAGATCAACGCGCTGCTCGCCGGTGAGGCGCAGATCATCATGACCCAGCCGCAGCTCGCCTTCGAGCAGCTGGCCTCCGACGAGGACTTCACGGTCAACGCGTCGGCCGGCCCGGTGTTCGAGCACTGGGGTCTCAACCTGAACAACGTGCACCTGGCCGACCCCGCCGTCCGTGAAGCGCTCGCGCTCGCCATGGACAAGAGCGAGGTCATGGCCGGCCTGTACACGCCGCTGTTCGGCGATCTGCTCCCGGCCGAGGGTCTCGGCAACACCTACTGGCTGTCGAACCAGTCGACCTACGAAGACCACGCCGGCGACGCCGGTTACGGCAAGGGCGACGTCGAGGGTGCCCGCGCAGCGCTCGAGGCTGCCGGTTACACCGACAACGGTGGCGTGTACGAGCACCCCGAGCGTGGTCCGCTGAGCCTCCGGGTCGGCACCACGGGCGGCAACCGTCTGCGTGAGATCCAGCAGGAGCTCCTCCAGGCCGGCTACGCCGCTGCGGGCATCGAGATCACCATCGACAACGTCGAGGGTGGCGCCTACTTCTCCGAGGTTCCCTTCTCCGAGGAGGCCATTGCCTGCTCGACGAGCGGTGGCGCCGAGGGCAACTGCGAGATCTGGGACATCACCCAGTTCGCATGGGTCGGCGGCCCCTGGCCGGGCGGCCAGAGCGCCTCGTACCTGAGCGGCTCGGGCAACAACCCGTACGGCTACGCCAACCCCGACTTCGATGCGAAGTCGGCCGAGTGCGACGCCACGGTGGACGACGCCGAGCGTGCGGCTTGCTACAACGAGCTCGACAAGTACGTCACGACGCTCGAGATCGACTCGGAGACGGGTCTGTTCATGCTGCCCATCACGCAGAAGCCGTCGTTCTACGGCTACACGTCGCAGCTGGCGACGGCTGGTGTTGCTCCCGACGCCCAGGGCGCCGGTCCGCTCACCAACGTCGTCGACTTCTCGTTCGCCGGCTGAGGTGAATGAGGTCGGCTACGACCTGATGTGACGATGACGGGGTCCCGGCGGCTCGCCGCCGGGACCTCGTCCGTTACAGGACTGTCCCAGGACTGTCTCTTTCCGCTCTCGACCACCTGACCTAAGGTTTCGATCAGTGCTTGCGTACATCATCAGGCGCGTCCTCGTCACGATCCCGCTCATGGCGGTCGCGCTCTACTTGGTCTACGTCGGGGTGTCCTACACCTCCGACCCACGGGCCGATTTCTATCTCTGTCTCCCGCGCTGCCAAGAGGGGTTCGACGCGATCACCGCGCAGTACAACCTCGACCAGAGCATCTGGCTGCGCCCGTTCTCCTGGTTCGCGAACGCCCTGCAGGGCGATCTCGGTGAATCGGTCACGCTCGGTCAGCCCGTGACCGAGGTGCTGTGGGAACGCGGCAAGAACACCGCCATGATCGCGATCCCGGCGTTCCTGGTCGGTTCCAGCGTGGCGTTGCTGCTGTCGGTCTATTCGGCCCGCCATCAGTACTCGGCCGGCGACTACATCTTCACCGGCCTCGCCTTCTTCGGGTTCGCCTTCCCGTCGTTCGTGATGGCGCTCGTCATCCAGAACATCTTCGGCGTCCAGTTCGAGAACTGGTTCGGCGTGAAGCCGTTCAACACCGGACGAAAATCGGGCGACAACTTCCTGGAGCTGCTGCGTGACATCACGTTGCCGGCGATGTCGCTGGCGATCCTCGGGATCGCCGCCGAGAGCCGCTTCGGTCGCTCGGCGATGCTCGAGACGCTCAACCAGGACTACATCCGCACCGCTCGCGCCAAGGGGCTCGACGAGGGCAAGGTGGTCTGGCGACACGCACTGCGCAACGCCATGATCCCGCTCGTCACCCTCTGGGCGTTGAGCCTGTCGGCGCTGCTCGGCGGTGCCGTCGTGACCGAGTCGATCTTCTCCTGGCCGGGTCTCGGACCGGCCTTCCTGACCGCACTCGGGAAACCCGACCTCGATCTGTTGTTGGGCTACGTGATGCTCACGGGCGTCATCGTGGTCACGTTCAACCTGCTCGCCGACATCCTGTACGGCTTGCTCGACCCTCGAATCCGATTGGACTAGTGCGATGGCGATGATGGACCGGGCGTCCCCGCCCACCCACGAAGACGTCGCCTCCGCGACGGACGTCTTCGAAGAGAACCTCGACCTGGAAGGCCTGTCCGAGAAGCCGAAGAGCTTCGGTCGGCTCGCCTGGGAGCGGTTCATCCACCACAAGTTGGCCCTGATCGGCCTGTTCGGTCTGATCCTGATCGCGATCGCGTTCTTCATCGGCCCGATCTGGTCCGACTACGACGTGTCGACCCCCGACGTGGCGAACCGGATGGCCGGCCCGTCGGCCGACCACCCGTTCGGCACCGACGAGATCGGCCGCGACCTGTTCGTGCGCACGGCGCAGGGCGGCCAGTACTCGATGCAGATCGGGCTGTTGGCGGCATTCCTCGCGACGCTGCTCGGCACGGTGATGGGCGCCCTCGCCGGCTATTTCGGCGGTTGGGCCGACAGTCTGATCAGCAACCTGGTCAACCTGACCCTCGTGGTCCCGGCACTGATCGTGCTGTCGGTGTTCGCGCTCTACTTCGGTTCCACGTGGTGGCGACTCGCCTTGGTGCTCGCCGCGCTGTTGTGGACACGCATCGCTCGCGTCGTACGCGGTGTCGTCTTCTCGATCAAGGAGCAGGAGTTCGTGATGGCGGCCAGAGCCGCGGGAGCGTCACACCCGCGCATCATCTTCCGACACGTGCTGCCGAACGTGATCGGCGTCGTGGCCGTCGAGATCACCCTGTTGCTCGGCACGGTGATCGTGCTCGAGAGCACGCTGTCGTTCCTCGGCCTCGGCGTGAAGCCGCCCGAGACGTCGCTCGGCCTGCTCGTCGCCGACGCCAAGAGCAAGATCGACGACGACCCGATCCGCGTGCTCACCCCGGGCTTCCTGATCGTGTTGATCGTGCTGTGCGTCAACTTCCTCGGTGACGGCCTGCGCGACGCGCTCGATCCCCGTTCGCGATCGGAGCGTGGCTGATGACCGAACCGCTCCTCAAGGTCGAAGGACTCCACGTCGGGTTCCCGAGCAAGGCCGGTGTGGTCCAGGCGGTCACCGACGCCAACTTCGAGATCCGTCCCGGCGAGGTGCTGTCGGTGGTCGGCGAGTCGGGTTCGGGCAAGTCGGTGACGGCGTTGGCCGTCATGCGCCTGCACCCGAAGTCGACGCAGATCTCCGGCACCGTCACCTTCGACGGTCAGAACCTGCTCGAGCTCTCCGAGGACGAGATGCGCGCCATTCGCGGTCGCGACATCGCCATGATCTTCCAGGACCCGATGACGGCGCTCAACCCGGTCTTCACGGTGGGTGACCAGATCGTCGAGGCGATCCGGACGCATCGTTCCGTGAGCAAGGAGCAGGCGTGGGCTCGTGCCGTCGAACTGCTCGACATGGTCGGTGTTCCCGAGCCGAAGCGTCGTGCCGCGCAGTATCCGCACGAGTACTCGGGTGGTATGCGCCAACGGGCCATGATCGCCATGGCGATCTCGAACGATCCGAAGCTGCTGATCGCCGACGAGCCGACCACGGCGCTCGACGTGACCGTGCAGGCCCAGGTGATGGAGGTCCTGCACGACGTGCAGGAGGCCACGGGGTCGGCGATGATGCTGATCACCCACGACCTCGGCCTGGTGGCCGGCAGTGCCGACCGCATGCAGGTGATGTACGCCAGCCGCCTGTTCGAGACGGGCGACCTGGACGACATCTTCTACGACTCGCGCAACCCGTACACCCGGGCGTTGCTCAACTCGATCCCGAGTCTGGAAGGGCCGAAGAGCGCGCTCGAGCCGATCCCCGGCAACCCGCCGAGTCTGCTGCGACCGCCGAGCGGCTGCCCGTTCCGGCCGCGGTGTTCGATGGCGATCGACGAGTGCAAGGAAACGACGCCCGAACTGCTCACGATCGAGGGCACGCACGCCAGCCGCTGCCACCGTGTCGGTGACTTCGAGCCGATGTCGGCAGGAGCGACCTCATGACCGACACGGCCATCGACAACGAAGCGTTCGATTCGGGCGCCGTCCCCGACGACCTCGCCGCCTCGGCGCCGCTGCTCCAGGTGAGGAACCTGGTCAAGGAGTTCCCGATCCGGGCCGGCGTGTTCCGGCGTGAGATCGGCCAGGTGCAGGCGGTCAGCGACGTCAGTTTCGACCTGTTCCAGCAGGAGACCCTCGGCGTGGTGGGTGAGTCGGGCTGCGGCAAGAGCACGCTCGGTCGCAGCCTGTTGCGTCTGATCGAGCCGACGTCGGGCACGGTCAAGTTCGGCGAGGTCGACGTCACCCAGGCGTCGAAGTCGCAGATGCGCGACCTGCGCCGTGACATGCAGATGGTGTTCCAGGATCCGTATGCGTCGCTCAACCCGCGCATCCCGGTCCGTGACATCGTCGGTGAGCCGATGCGCATCCACGGCTTCAGCAAGTCGGAGACCCGTGACTGGGTCGGCGATCTGTTGAGCCGGGTCGGGCTCCTGCCCGAACACGGCAACCGCTACCCGCACGAGTTCTCGGGCGGTCAGCGTCAACGCATCGGCATCGCCCGGTCACTGGCCCTGCGCCCGAAGGTGATCGTCCTCGACGAGCCCGTGTCGGCACTCGACGTGTCGATCCAGGCCCAGGTCCTCAACCTGCTCGACGAGATCCAGGAAGAGTTCGACCTCAGCTTCATCTTCATCGCTCACGACCTGTCGGTGGTGCGTCACAAGTCCGACCGTGTCGCGGTCATGTACCTCGGCCGGATCGCCGAGGTCGCCGACCGTGACCGGCTCTACGAGGCGCCGTCGCACCCGTACACCCAGTCGCTGCTGTCGGCGGTGCCGGTGGCCGACCCCCGTCGCGAGCGTTCGCGCAAGCGGATCATCTTGCAGGGTGACGTGCCGAGCCCGGCCAACCCGCCGTCGGGCTGTCGGTTCCGCACCCGTTGCCCGATCGCCCAGGACCGGTGTGCCGAGGAGACGCCCGAGCTGCGTGAGGTCCATTCGGGCCATCAGGTGGCCTGCCACTTCCCGTTGGCGGAAGGTGAGCTGCTGCTCGAGCGGGCCCAGTCGATGGGCCGCGAGGTCGACATCGCGTCGACGTGACCGAGTCGCGTCCGACCATCACCCTGCACTCGACCTGGAGGCTCCTGCTCGGGAGCTGGTTGAGCGCGGGGTTGCTCGCCACCGCCGGAACCTGGGCGGTCGCGATGGGTGGCTTCCGGTTCATCCCGGTCGTCGTGTTCCTGGTCGGTTGGGGTGTGCTGGCGATCGTGCTGTTCGACATGCCGATGGCGTCGACGTTCGACGATCACGGTGTGGTCCGGCGCGCCCCGTTGCGCAAGCATCGACTCGACTTCCGTGACGGCGATCAGCTGACCCGCACCCGCCCGTCGGTGATCGGCATCGCCCGGTCGCTCGAACACGGGGGACTGGCGCTGCGACGGGGGCGACGCAAGTACCTGCTGGTCGATCGGCTGGAGAGCCTGGCCGAGTACGAGGCCCTGCTCGACGTCATGGACGCCGACGGCACGCCGGGCAGCGAGGTGGGCGCCGAGGTGTTGCCGATGCCGAACGAGAAAATTCCGCCGACGTGGCTGTATCGACGGCGTCATTGGAGGCCGGAGTCGGCGGAGCGACGATAGGCTGGTCGACCGTGCGTGACGTCATGCTCTACATCGTGCTCGTGATCAATGTGATCTCGATGGTGGCCCTGATCGCCGGCATCTTGATGCACAGCGGTCGTGGCGGCGGTCTCTCCGACATGTTCGGTGGAGGCGGTGGCGCAGCCCTCGGTTCGACGGCTGCCGAGCGCAACCTGAACCGCATCACGTTCGTGTTCTCGCTCATCTGGATCCTGACGGTCGTTGCCCTCAGCTTCCTGATGATGGAGTAACGAATCGGAAAACCAGGCGATAGCCTGCGCAGTCCACACGTCGAAGTGGCGGAATTGGCAGACGCGCTAGCTTGAGGTGCTAGTGCCCTATTATTGGGCGTGGGGGTTCAAGTCCCCCCTTCGACACCAGAACCGACCAGGGCAAACGCCCTGG
>JBPEWX010000498.1:0-1854 GCA_052032235.1 Ilumatobacter sp.
GCGGGGGAGTGGGTGGGCTTCGGCCGACTCGACGGCGTGCAACGCCAGGTTCGAACCCGGACACACGTCGCACGCGATCCCACGCTCGACGAGCAGTTCGACCACCTCGGGGTCCTGCATCGCACCGATCCCGTGCTGGATGCGAACGGCTCGGAACTGCTCGATCGCGAACCGGACCTCGTCGGCGCCGCCGTGCTCACCGGCGTGCGCGACACCCGGCAGCCCGAGCGAGCGGGCCCGTTCGTAGATCGGCGAGAAGTCGTCGGTCCACCACGAGTCGGCCGGGCCGCCCATGCCGATCGCGACGACACGCGAGAGATCGTGGGCGAACACCTGCTCCATGGCCCTGGCGCAGTCGGCCGCAGGGAGGTGCGGCGAGATGTCGGGGATCAGACCCCACGTCTGCCCCGTCTGCGCCGCGGCACGACGACAACCCTCGACGATGCCGTCGTGGATCGGCGCCCACGCCTTGCCGTTCTCGAGGACGTGCCCCGTCGCCGACACGTGGAACTCGACGTGCACCACACCCTGCTCGTGAGCGGTCCGGAGATAGCGCTCGGCCGCCAACGCGAAGTCGTCCGGGTCGCGCAGCAGTCCGACGATCGTGAAGTAGCGCTCGAGGAACATGGGGAAGCCGTCGAAGGTGAACCACTCGCGCACACCGTCCTCGTCGGGCGCCGGCGGCTCCACACCGTGGCGTTCGGCCAGGGCGAGCAGCGTCGCCGCATCGACCGTCCCCTCGAGGTGCACGTGCAGCTCGGCCTTGGGCAGCGACCTGACGAACTCACGTGGGAACTCCGACATGCCTGCATCATGCCACCCGGGGATGTGACACGATCGGGAGATGCGGTACGGGGTGGCCATCGATCTGCACGTGGGGGAGTCGGCGTCGGGCGAGGTCGCCTGGCCGAACATCCGAACCTTGGCGGAGCGTGCGGAGGGCGGTGGCCTCGATGTCATCGTGCTGCCCGACCATCTGGCGTACCGCGCAGGTGGCGACGGTGACTACTCGCTGCCCGACGAGCGCGTCGGCGTCCGCGAGGCGATGACCCTCGCCGCCGCGATCGCGGCAGCGACGACGACGATCGGGATCGGTCACTCGGTGATCAACGCGCCGTACCGACCGCCGGCGATGCTCGCCCACCAGATCGCCTCCCTCGCCGACATCTCCGGCGGCCGTTACACGCCGACGATCGGAGCCGGGAACAGCTTCGATTACGACCAGCTCGGCGTCGACGCCACGCGACGTGCCAGTGGACTCGAGGAGTGTGTGCAGGTCGTTGCGGAGCTGCTCCGCAGTGGGACGGCCCATCTGGAGGGCACCCATTGGACGACCGACCGCGCCGAACTGGCACTGCGACCCGACCCGGCGCCGGCGATCCTCGTGGCCGCGGCCGGCCGACGCGCGATGGGTGTCGCCGCACGACTCGGCGACGGTTGGAACGGCTGGGTGCCGACCGATCCGGAGAGCCCGCACGTCGACGAACTGCTCGCCGCGCTCGACGAGGCGTGCGGCGAGCACGGCCGCGACCCGGCCACCGTGGTGCGGACCGCCGACGTGGTGATCGACCCGCTCGACGTCGCCGGCGCTCGCCAGCGTTCGATCGAAACGCTCGAGATGCTCGACGCCAAGGGTTTCGACGAGGTGCGTTGTTGGCTGCATTCCGACGCGACGTTCGACGCCCGACGCGAGGCGCTCGAGGCGTATCTCGCCATGGCGTCCGGCTGATCGGCGGGCGGGCGGCGGCGGTGCGGGGTCCGCCGAGAGTTCCCAGACCCCTCACAGGCAGCCCACAGGGTGGCATCGCATCGTGACCTCCGACGACGCAGACCGTCTGCGTCCGGAAAGGAACC
>JBPEWX010000499.1:0-9926 GCA_052032235.1 Ilumatobacter sp.
TCGGGTGCCGGGGGAGCGACGATCCGGGCCCCGGGCGCGAACCGGAGGGAACGAGGCGTCGGCGCGACCTCCGGGACCCAGGGTCAGGTGACCGCCGGTCACGCCTCGCCCTGGGGGCGAGTCGTCACCTCTGGCACCTGACCCGCTGCTGAGCGAGTCGTCACCTCTGGCACCTGACCCGAGGCCAGACTCAGTTGACCTCGATGGGGCTCTGGCTGACCTCGTTGCCGTTCGTGTCGAAGGTGAAGATCTCGAACCAGGCCCGGGTCGGGTCGCCGGTGACGCTCGAGAAGTCGACGCGTCCCGACAGGCCGTTGTAGTCGATGCCCAGGTCGCGGCTGATCAGGTCGGCGCACGCCACGAACGTCGTACAGGCACGACCGCCGGTGCTGACGGCCGGCATCTGCTTGCGGATCTCGATCGGGCTGTCGGAACCGGCGTCGGTGGCCGCAAGAGCGATCAGATTGACGCAGTCGATGGCGTGTGGCACGAAGAAGCCCATCTCGTCGTCGCCCGAGGCGGTGCCCGACTGCGGTGCGAGCCCGGTGAGCTGCTCTCGGAAGTCGTCGGACAACCCTTGGATCACCTGCCGGGCCTGCCGGATCGAGTCGTTGATGATGATCTCGGGCGGGTCGTCGGTCTGGGCGTCGAGTGCGGCGAGGAGCCGGCTCCCGTCGTCGGCGTCGCCGAGCACGACGACGACACCCGGGTCGTCCTCGAGCAGGGCGGCGGCGACCGGACTCAGATCGCCCTCGTCGCCGCTGAACCCGCGCGACTCGGCGATGGTGAGCGGGCGCCCGTCGAGTGCGTCCTCGAACGCCTCCGACAGGCCACGGCCGTACGGGTCGTCGAGGTAGCCGACCGAGACCGTCAGCGCACCGGTTCGCTCGGCGACCCGAGCGATCGCCGCCATTTGCAGGCTGTCGCTCGGAGCGGTCCGGAAGAAGAACTGGTTGTCGGGGTAGGCGTCGAGTCCGAGCGCGGTCGCCATCGGCGAGCACGTGACCACGCCGGCGTTCGCGTCGACGGCCGGTCCGAGCCCCGACAGTGCGACGAGCGACGACGCCGGACCGATGATCGCGTCGACGTCGTCGTCGAGGAGCGTCTCGATCGACTCCGAACCCTCGTCGGCGGAGACCAGCTCGATGTCCTGGCCGAGCACGCCGCCGTTGTCGTTGATCAGGGCAACCGCCTCTTCCACGCCGGCGATGAGCGGCGGACCGAGCGACGCGCCGGCGCCCGTGAGCGGCAGGTAGACGCCGAGCGTCAACGTGCCGTCGTTCGTCCGCTCCACGACCGTGGTCGTGGTCGCCACGACCGTCGTCGACGGGGCGGGTTCGTCGTCGCCGCCGCTGCACGCCGGGAGGACGAGCGCTGCGCCCACCGCGACGGTGAGCGCGAGTCGCGTCCGAGACGAAGGTCGGGCAGCGGTCGGCACGGGCTTCACGATAGAAGAGAGGTGTGGCCGACCACGTGCAGCTCCCCGAACCGGCAGCCGAACTGCTCGCCGTCGCGGCACGGGTGACCGAACCGTGGCTGCGGCGAGGTGTCGAGCGAGCCGCCCGGGTCGGTGGGGCGACGACCGCCGACTGGAGCGATCTCGACTCGGTCGTGAGCGAGACCGCCACCGACCTGCTCGAGGCCCTCGAGCGTCTGCTCGCGACCGACGTCGACGAGCAACGCAACAATCCGCTGTCACTGTTCCGTGGCGCGATCGAGGCGCCGACCGCACTGCTGAGAGCACACGGTGTGCCCGAACCCCACCTCGACCGCTTCGCCGCCGACCACTTCCCCGACGACCCGTATCAGCTCGGACCCGCCACCTGGAACGACATCGACGACGAGTTGCAGACGCCGGGTCTGACGTGGGGCGCCTGGAAGGCGATGACCGTGTTGCAGCGGCGGCGCGACGAGGGGTTGCGCTGACGATGGGCATCGGCGTCGCTCCGCGTTCTACGGTTGCGTCGTGACCACCACTGCCGCCAGCCGCGAGATCGACCAGGCGTGGACGGCACGCGAGGCGGCGCTCGTCGACCGCAGCGTCGGCGGTCGCGAGTACTGCCACCGGCTCGCCACCGCCACCGACGCCTGGATCGCAGCGCTCGCCCGACACGCCCGCGACGAACACCCGCGTGCCCCCAAGTTCTCGCTCGTCGCCGTCGGCGGCTACGGCCGTGGCGAGTTGTCCCCCCAGAGCGACATCGACCTCGTCCTGATCCACCAGAGCAAGCAGTCGATGGAGTCCGTGGCGTCGGCGATCTGGTACCCGATCTGGGATGCGGGTCTGAAGCTCGGCCACGCCGTCCGCACCTTCGACGACCATCTCGAACTGGCCAAGGACGACCTCGACACGGCCACCGCCCTCCTGACCGCCCGGCCGATCTGGGGCGACGAGAAACTCGGCGCGGCCGTCGTCGACGCCGGTCTGAAGAACTGGACCAAGCGCAAGAAGCGGTGGCGGCTCGAACTGGCCCGCCGGGTGCACGAACGGCAGACGAACGCCGGCGACGTCGCCTACATCCTCGAACCCGACCTCAAGAACGGCCACGGCGGCATCCGCGACGCCCACTCGCTCTGGTGGGCCGAGTGCGGCGGGCTCGTGCTCGACGAGGAGGACGACGCAGCGCTCAACGAGTGCTACGACGTGTTGCTGTCGGCGAGAGTCGCGTTGCACCTCGCCACCGAACGCACCGGCGACACACTCCGACTCGAAGACCAGGACGCCGCCGCGGCGGCCGCCGGTGCCGACAGTGCCGACGCGTTCATGGCCGACATCGCCGCTGCCGCACGCACCATCGCCTGGATCGCCGACGAAGCATGGGGGCGCGTCGACAAAGGCAAGGGCGGAGCGCCGCTCGAAGTGGCTCCCGGCGTCATGTACATCGACGGCGAGATGGAGTTGGCGATCGACGCCGACCCGTCGATCGACCCGACCTACATCCTGCGCATCGCCACCGCCGCCGCTCGGCAACGGGCCCGGATCGGCCGCAAGAGCCTCGACCGGCTCGCCGAGGTGCTGCCCGAGTGGCCGAGCCGGTGGCCGGCCGGTGCCATCGACAAGCTCGTGGCCCTGCTGCTCGTAGGCCATGCTGCGATCGACGTGCTCGAGGCGCTCGACCAGAAGGGTCTCCTCTCACGGATGCTGCCCGAGTGGGAACCGGTTCGTTCCAAGCCGCAGCGCAACGCGTATCACCGCTTCACCGTCGACCGGCACCTGTGGGAAGCCGCCGCGAACGCGAGCGAACTCGTCGACATGGTGAGCCGCCCCGACCTGCTCGTGCTCGGTGCGCTGTTCCACGACATCGGCAAGGGATATCCCGGCGATCACACCGAGGTCGGGATGGAGATGATGCGCGAACTCGGACCACGGATGGGGCTGTCCGACGCCGACACCGCCGTCATCATCACCATGATCGAGCAGCACCTGCTGCTTCCCGACGTCGCCATGCGTCGCGACCTCTCCGATCCGGCGACGCTCACGTACGTCGCCGAACGCGTCGGCAACCAGGAAGTGCTCGAGCTGCTGCACGCGCTCACGATCGCCGACTCGAAGGCGACCGGGCCGTCGGCCTGGGGAAGCTGGAAAGAGCAGCTCGTGCAGGAACTCGTCGAGCGGGTCTCGCACGTGGTGGGTGGTGGCGACGTCGCCGACGCCACCTGGACGCTCTTCCCCGACGCCGAGACGTTGGCGCTGATGGCGACCGGCGACTCGCACGTCGTCGTCGACGGCACCCGGCTGCTCGTGGTGTACCGCGACTCGCCCGGCATCTTCAGCCGGATCGCCGGTGTCGTCTCGCTGCACGGGCTCGACGTGCTCGCAGCCCGCGCCCACTCCGACGAGCCGCAGCTCGGCCGGGTCAGCATGGGCGCCTCCGAGTTCCGGGTGCAGATGCCGCGCACCGGTGTCGAATGGGAACCGGTCGTCCACGACCTCGAACGGGCGCTCGACGGTCGCCTCGCGATCGAGTCGCGACTCGCCGAGCGGGCCAAGACCTATCGGCGACGCCGCACGCTGCAGGCCGCCGACCCCGGTCCGCCGCGGTTGACGTTCCACGACCACGCCTCCGACGACGCGAGCGTCATCGAGGTGCGCTGCCAGACCAAGATCGGCATCCTCTACCGGATCACCAAGGCGCTCGCCGAGGTCGGTCTCGACATCAGACACGCCACGGTGCAGACGATCGGCTCCGAGGTGATCGACACGTTCTACGTCCGCGACTGGAACGGCGGTCAGATCACCGACTCGGGTCACCGGGCCGAGATCGAGCGAGCCGTCCTGCACTCGATCGGCTGACCGGCTGACACCCCGCACGGCCCCGCGTGTAGCGTCGCCGTCGTGACGTCCCGAGCGCCCGAACCCCGCGATCTCGCCCGCTGGAGCAGCTCACTCGCCGCCATCGCCCGGACCGGCATGGGGTTCACCGAGAACCTGTACGAGCGCGAGCGGTACGAGGAGGTCCTCCACATCGCCGCCGACATCCGGGCAGCCGCGGCCGAGCTGGAGGAGGCGGCCGAGATCGAGCGCGAACAGGACCACTTCGTCCAGGAATGGCTCGACAACATCGGCGAGGGCGTGCCCGGCTACGTCACCCCGAAGATCGCGGTCGGCGCGGTGGTCGGCAACGACGACGGTGAGATCCTGCTCGTGCAGCGCGCCGACTCCGGCATCTGGCTGTATCCGACCGGGTGGGCCGACGTCGGCTACTCGGCGTCGGAGGTCGCCGTGAAGGAGGTGTCGGAGGAGACCGGTATCGAGTGCGAACCGGTCAGCCTGATCTCGGTGATCGACGGTCAGCGGATGGGGTTCTCGCGCTTCGCGATGTACATGCTGCTGTTCCACTGCCGGGCGACCGGCGGCGAGCTCCGAACCCACCCGCTCGAGACGAGCGACGTCGGCTGGTTCGGCCCGACCTCCATGCCCGAAGCGACCGCCGGCGCGAGCTGGTGGGGCCCCACGGCATTCGCCGCCATCACCGGCGACCCCACCCCGGCCCGATTCGACCCACCCAGAGACGAAGTCTGGAGAACCTGACGACGAATGGTGTCGGATACGTTTCGTCGACGCGGTGCGGACGCGAACCGGATCTGACGACGCAACGAATCCGACACCATTCGTCGCGGACAGAGTCCGTGAAATCAGTGATCAATCGTCCTGGTTGCGGAGGAACTGTTCGACTTCGTCGACGAGGATGCCGGGGTCGGTGTCGTCGATCGACTCGAAGGTCTCCTCGTCGAGATCGGGCTCGTCGTCGGCCATCTCGTCGACCATGTCCTCCAGGCGCGACACGTAGGTGATCAGGTCGTCGTCGTCGGAGATGAGCGCTGCGACCTTGGCGTCGTAGTCGGCGATCTGCGAGGCGACGCCGGCCACCGGTGCCGGCGTGCCCATCATCGTGCACGCCTTCTCGAGCAGGGCGAACGTCGCACGCGGCGACGGGAGCTGGGCTGCGTACCCCGGCACGGCCGCCCACAGCGATGCCGTGGGGAACCCGTTGTTCGACAGGGCCTCGTGCAGGACCCCGACGATCCCGGTCGGTCCTTCGTAGCGCGAGCGTTCGAGGTCGAACCGGTCGATCAGTTCGGGGTCGGTCGCCGTGCCGATCACCTGGGTCCGACGGGTGTGCGGTACGTCGGCGAGGAGCGCCCCGAGCGTGAACGCCATCCGTGCACCGACACGATCGGCGATCACGACGACCTGCTCGCAGAACGTGCGCCACTTGAGCGCCGGCTCAGGACCGAGCACGAGCACGACGTCGGTGCCGGGCGTCGTGGCGCCCCACACGCCGACGGTCGGCCAGACGATCGACCGGTTGCGGTCGTCGTCGAGGCTGACGTGGGGTCGGACGGTCGCGAAGTCGGTGAACGGCTCCGGGTCGATCTCGGCGAGCGGCACCGCACCCGACGTCTCGATGAGGGTGCGGACGGCGGTCGAGGCTGCGTCACCCGCGTCGTTCCAGCCGGTGAACGCCGCCACGACGACAGGGTTCGTGAGCGTGATCGCGTCGACTCCGGGCAGCCATCGCACGTGCTCCATCGGCCTCACACTACCGGCGTCGACGGAGGTGCCTGTCCGTGTGGGGCGGGCGGCGGCAGGTAGCGTCGGCCGCGTGACCGTCGAGATCAGCCAGTGCTCGCACGTCGACGACGAACTCGTCGCCGCGTTCGCCCACCTCATCCCGCAGCTGTCGTCATCGTCGCCGCCTCCCGACGCCGAAGCGCTGGGCGCGATCGTCGACAACCCGCACTCGGTGCTGTTCGTCGCCCGGGTCGACGGAGCGATCGTCGGCAGCCTGACGCTCGCGTTCTACCGAATCCCGACCGGCGTGAAGGCCTGGATCGAAGACGTCGTGGTCGACGACGTGGCACGCGGGAAAGGTGTCGGTGAGGCGCTCAACCGGGCCGCCATCGACGAGGCCGCCGCACGTGGCGCCAAGAACGTCAGCCTCACCAGCCGCGCTACTCGCGAGGCCGCCAACCGCCTCTATCAACGCATCGGCTTCGAGCCCTACGAGACCAACCTCTACCGCTACAAACTCTGACCGACGAACGGGGTCTGACCGACGAACGGTGTCGGATCAGGTGTCGACTTCGCCTTCGGCTCGGCGGAGGTCTTCGGCGGCTTGGCGAACCTGCCAGTCGCGATCGGTGAGGGCGCGTTCGATGGCGGCGTCGACCTCGGGGCCGTCGAACGGGGCGAGCGCCAACACGGCGCGGCGGCGGATCTGTGGCTTGTCGCCACAGGCGTGCAGGATCGCGGGCAGACCGGCCGGGTGGCCGATCGCTCCGAGCGCTGCGGCCGCCGCCTCGCGCACGAGTGGTGCGTCGTGGTCGGTCGCCAACGAGGCGAGACGCTGGACGACCGTGAGATCTGGGTCGTTGCTCGTCTCCAGCTGCTCCCCGCACGCCCAGGCCGCGACCTCGACGACGTCGGGATCGGGGTCGTCGAGCGTCGCCAGGAGTTCGACGTCGGCGTGACGGGCCGCCAGTTCGGCGGCCCGACGGCGCACCAGCGTCTCGTGATCGCGCAGCGCGTCGCGCAGCACGTCGGCGTCGAGGGCGCCGCATCGCTCGAGCGCGCCGAGCGCCGCTTCTCGCACCCGACCGTCCGGGTCACCCCAGGCCGCTCGCGCTGCATCGGCGTCGCCGGCGTGACCGGCGAGCACCGCGGCACGACGTCGGGTGGCGGTGTCGGCGCTCACTGCTGCAACAGGTTGGTCATCCAGATCACGGCCCACGCGACGGCGAAGGCGGTGACGATCGCGGACAGGACGCCGATCAGCACGGCGATGCCGCCGCTGGTCGCGAGCGCGAGCACGCGGCGGATGATGCCGGGCCGGCGATAGAGCGGAGCGTCGACGTGATCGACGACGATGCCCGACGGAGAACGAGCTGAGACGCTGCGTGGTGATCTCGGCTCGGCTCTGGCAGGCTTACGCCACCCGGTCAGGAGGAGAGCGGCGATCGCCAAGCCGGCGATGAACGCGGCTCTCACCGTGAGACCGTCGACCGAAAGCGCGAGTGTGACCGACACCAGACCACAGACCCTACCCCCGCCGCCTCCGTCGGGAGGGGCGCCGCTCACTCACGTCGAGACGACGGGTGAGGCGGCCGAACGGGTCGGTCTGACGGTCGGGTCGTCCCGCCACCGGTTGTGGACGTTCCCCTTGATCGCGGTCGCGTTCCTGGTGCTGACCGCGATCGCGCTGTTCGCGGTGATGCCGTCGGACTGGGTCGCCGAGGAGTACAACGCCCGGGTCGACGAGATGCAGCCGGCCCCGTACGCACGAGTGCCTGCTTCGGCGCAGCCGGTCACCGACCGGATCGCGGTCGGCGACATCGACGACGTCGCGCCGCAGTACCCGCCGGAGGGTGACTTCTACTTCGTCACCATCACCGAGCCGTCGCAGTCGGTCTTGTCGTGGCTGGTCGGTCGGAACGATCCTGCCATCCAGTTCCTCACCGAAGAGGCGAAGTTCGGCTTCCAGACACCGCAGCAACGGCGGACGTTCGCACTCGAGCAGATGCGGACGTCCGAGCAGGTCGCCCAGTTCGTGGCGTTGCAGCGGCTCGGCTACGACGTCGAGCTGGTCCTCGGCGACGTGCTGATCCAGGACATGGTGTGCCTGGTGCCCTCCGACGACGGCGCCGAGTGCCTCGAGTGGAGCCCGTCCGACGACGTGCTCGATCCGGGGGACCGCATCCTCGAGGTCGACGGCGAGCCGATCGACGGGGTGGAGGATCTGGGACGGCTGCTCCAAGGACTCGAGCCGGGCGATGTCGTGCCGATGCTGATCGACCGGCCGGGCGACGGTGAGATCGAGGTCGACGTCGAACTCACCGCATCGCCGGACGAACCCGACCGGACGATCGTCGGCTTCTATCCGTTCGACACCCGGCGTGTCGAGCTGCCGTTCGAACTCGACATCGACACCGGGTCGATCGGTGGGCCGTCGGCCGGGCTCGCGTTCACCCTGACGCTGATCGACGAGCTGAGCGAGGGCGAGCTGACAGGGGGCGGGCGCGTGGCCGTCACGGGCACGATCGAACTCGACGGGTCGGTGGGTGCCATCGGCGGCCTCCGGCAGAAGGCGTCCGCGGTGGCCCAGACCGGCGTCGAGCTGTTCATCGTGCCGGCGAGCCAGAGCGACGAGGACATCGAGGCGGCCCGTGAGTCGGGCGGTGACGACCTGACGATCGTGCCGGTCGCGACCCTCGACGAGGCGCTCGAGGTGCTCGAGGAGTACGGCGGCGACCCCATCCCGCCCGCACCGGAGTGACGCGATCGGCCCGCCCGGCGAGCCGGGTTGTGGATTCCTCGCTGCGCGTGCTCTGATTGACGCCATCGGCGGCCGGGCGGCGTTTACGCTGGTGGGATGGCTGCATCACTCTCGCGCCCAGACCCCTCCTCGCCGGCGTCGGTGGCCGAGGCGTCGTTCAGCACCGCGCGTCGCGGCTTCAACGCGGACGAGGTGCGGGCGTTCCTCGTGTCGGTCGCAGCCGAGATGGGCCGCCTGCAGGAGCGTGAGCGCCAGCTCGAAGCCGAGCTGCGCCGGGCCGAAGAGGCCGTCACCGACGTCGAACTCGACGAGGACACGGTCACCAGGCTGCTGGGTGAGGAGACCTTGCGGGTCCTCCAGACCGCCCGGGAGTCGGCCTCGCAGATCCGCGTACGCGCCGAGGAGAACGCCGCCCGCACCCTCCGTGAGGCAGCGGAGGAAGCCAACCGGTTGCGCCAGGACATCGAGGTCGAGGTCGCTCGCAAGCGGCAGGACGCCACGTCCGACGCGGAGGCCGAGGTCGCCCTCGCGAAGCAGCAGGGCCGCGAGATGGTCAACGAGGCCCGTGCCTACCGCGAGCGCGTGCTCGCCGATCTCGACCGTCGCACGACGCTGGCTCGCCAGCAGATCGAGGAACTGATCCACGGCCGTGACCGCCTGCTCCAGGTGTTCGAACGGGCGCGGCTCGTCGCCGTCGACGTGACGACCGAACTGAAGGCGGTCGATTCGCCCGACGAACTGGTCAACCTGTCGCCCACGACCGGACCCGTGCCGATCATGGTGCCCCATCAGCGTCGTCCGGAGCCCGACCCCGAACCGGAGCCCGCCGTCGACATCGACTCGACCGACGCGATCGACGTCCCCGACCTGACCGACACGATCGACGACGACACCGGGAGCGACGACACCGAGCCCGTCACGACCGAGACCGTCGTCGACGAGGTCCAGACCGCAGTCGACGACGACGACCCGGCAGCCGACGACGCTCCCGACGCCGAATCGATCGACACCGTCGACACCGTCGAGATCGTCGAGTCGGCGAGCGACGAGATCATCGACGACGATCGGACACCGGACGACTCCGACGACACGATCGCCGAGACCGACGAGGAGCCCGTCGAGACCGCCGACACCGACGAGGAACCCGTC
>JBPEWX010000005.1:0-5118 GCA_052032235.1 Ilumatobacter sp.
TCGCTCAGGTCAGCGCGTCGAGTTGGGTGAAGATGGTGTCGAGGTTGCTGAGGCTGCGGCGGAGGTCGAAGGCGTCGTCGAGGATGTCGTTCGGGACCTCGTCGTCGGCTTCGAGCAGGGAGCGGAAGTCGACGCCCTCGTCCCAGGCCTGCATCGCGTTGCGCTGCACGATCCGGTAGGCGTCGTCACGGGTGAGGCCGCTGGCGACGAGGCCGAGCAGGACCGGCTGGCTGAACACGAGGCCGTAGCTGGCGTCGAGGTTGGCCTGCATCCGGTTGGGGAAGACGACGAGGTTCGACAGCAGGCGACCCATCCGACGCATCACGTAGTGCGCCAGGTGCGACGAGTCGGGCAGCACCACACGCTCCACCGACGAGTGCGAGATGTCGCGCTCGTGCCAGAGGGCGACGTCCTGCAGGCCGGCGAGCAGGTTCGACCGGAGCACACGCGACAGGCCGCTCACCGTCTCGGCCGAGATCGGGTTGCGCTTGTGCGGCATCGCCGACGAACCCTTCTGTCCCGGCTTGAAGCCCTCCTGCGCCTCACGCACCTCGGTGCGCTGCAAGTGCCGCAACTCGACCGCCATCAGCTCGCACGTCGCGCCGATCGACGCGCAGGCGTAGAGGAACTCGCCGTGGCGGTCGCGGGCGATCACCTGGGTGGCGGGCACCGGCTGCAGACCGAGCGCGTCGCCGACGAACGCCTCGACCGACGGCGGGACGTTCGAGTACGTGCCGACCGCACCGCTCAGCTTCATCACCGCAACCGTGTCGCGGGCTGCCCGGAGGCGGGTGCGGTCGCGGTCGACCTGCAACGCCCACAGCGCGAGCTTGGCGCCGAACGTGGTGGGTTCGGCGTGCACGCCGTGGGTGCGACCGATCATGACGGTGTCGCGATGCTCGCGAGCGAGGCCGACGAGCACCTCGATCAGGCGGTCGATCTCGGCGAGGAGGATGTCGGCCGCGTCGCGCAACTGCCAGCACAAGACGGTGTCGCCGACGTCGCTCGACGTCATGCCGTAGTGGATCCACTTCGCGGCGTCGGCCGCGTCGGCGCCACCACGATCGATGATCGCCGACTGGACGACGTCGACGAACGCGGCGACGTCGTGATCGGTGACCGCTTCGCGTTCGAGGATCGCCTCGACGAAGGCGTCGTCCGCGGTCGGGGCGTTGCTGCGACACGCCGCTGCGTCGTCGTTCGGGACGACACCGATCTCGGCGTGGGCCTCGGTGGCGAGCAGCTCGACCTCGAGGTACCGCCCCCACTTGGAGGTGTCGGACCACACCTCGGTCATCTCGGGCGTCGAATAGCGCGGAATCATGTCAGTCCTCGTTTCGGCTCGGTCGGGTCGGGTGTCGTACGGAACGGCGAGGCGCAGCCGAGGCGTTTCGGGAGATCACCCGACCCGGCGGGCATCAGGCGGTCCAGAGGAGGTAGTCGTCGCGTTCGGCACCGACACCCACGACGTTGACCGGCACGCCGACTTCGCGTTCGACGATCGCCAGGAACTCCTGTGCGGCGGGCGGCAGCTGGCCGCGCTCGCGGGCACCCGACAGGTCGGTCTTCCACCCGGACAGGGTCTCGTACACGGGCTCGACCCGGGCGAGGATGTCGGAGCGGTCGGGGTAGTAGTCGATCGGCTGGCCGTCGAGGCGGTAGCCGGTGCACACCTTCACCTCGTCGAACCCGTCGAGGATGTCGAGCTTGGTGAGGGCGAGTTCGGTCAGGCTGTTGAGGCGCACCGCCTGGCGCAGCATCACGCAGTCGAGCCAGCCGGCGCGGCGACGGCGGCCGGTGACGGTGCCGAACTCCTTGCCGACGTCGATCAGGGTGTCGCCGTCGGCGTCGAGCAGCTCCGTCGGGAACGGTCCGGCACCGACACGCGTCGTGTACGCCTTGGTGATGCCGACGATGCGGTCGATGTCGCGCGGTCCGAGACCCGAGCCGGCGCACGCGCCGCCCGCGGTCGGGTTCGACGACGTGACGTACGGGTAGGTGCCGTGATCGAGGTCGAGGAACGTGGCCTGCGCCCCCTCGAGCAGCACCTGCTGGCCCTGCGCGAGGGCGTCGTGCAGCAGGGTGACCGTGTCGGCCACGTACGGCTGGAGACGGCGACCGAACTCGACGAAGCGTTCGACGATCTCGTCGACGTCGAGCGGTTCCTCACCGGCCTGGACGATCACGAGGTTCTCGGCGATCGCACGCGCCCGGACCGTCTCGGCGAAGTGGTCGAGGTCGACGACCTCACCGACCCGCACACCGACGCGGCGGGCCTTGTCGGCGTAGGCGGGGCCGATGCCCTTGAGCGTGGTGCCGATCTTGTCGTCACCGCGCATCGCCTCGGCGATGGCGTCGTGGGCCTGGTGCCACGGGAAGATCAAGTGGGCACGGCTGGAGACCTTGAGGTCGGCGCACGAGATGCCACGGCTCTCGAGCATGTCGATCTCGTGGAACAGGGTCGGCAGATCGACGACGACGCCGTTCGCGATCACCGGGATCACGTGGTCGTACAGGACACCGCTCGGCACCAGCTGGAGGGCGTACTTCTCACCGTCGACGACGACGGTGTGGCCGGCATTGTGGCCGCCCTGGTAACGCACCACGTAGGTGTGCTCTTTCGAGAGCAGGTCGATGATCTTGGCCTTGCCTTCGTCACCCCATTGGGCTCCGACGACGACGGTGACGGGCATGGGCACGCTCCCCGTAGAAATGCGGACTGGAACGTGTGGTGATCGTACCAGAGGCGTACCGATACCCTCATTTCCCGTGGCAGTGATGCGCAGGCAGATCTGGACCGAGATGGACGACGCCGCCCGACGGGGGCTGTTCGATCGCGGTCTGGCCGACATCTTCGACGACGGGCTCCGCGCCTCGATCGGCGACCTGTTGCTCGACGTGCGCGACCGCGGCGACGTCGCCGTCTGCGAGGCGTTGTCGAAGTTCGACGGCATCGAGGTCGAACCCGACGGGTTGCGGGTGTCCGACGACGAGATCGACTCGGCGGCGGTGTCGCCCGAGGTCGACGCGGCGATCGACGACTCGATCGAACACCTGCGTGCCTTCAACGAGCAGCAGATGGAACGGTTCGCCGACTGGTCGTTCGAATCGGAGCCGGGCCTGACCGTCGGCGAGAAGATCACCCCGATCGCGTCGGCCGGGCTGTTCACCCCGTCGGGCAAGGCGAGCTATCCGAGCGTCACGTTCCAGCTGGCGGTGCCGGCGCAGGTGGCCGGCGTCGGCACGATCGTCGTCGTGGTGCCGCCCGTGCCGGGTGGGGCGGGCGAGGTCGACCCCGCCGTCCTCACCGTGTGCCGCAAGCTCGGCATCCGCGACATCTTCCGGGTGAACGGCCCCGCCGGCATCGCGGCGATGGGGTTCGGCACCGAGCGCATCCCCCGGGTCGCGAAGCTGATGGGACCGGGGTCGCCCGCCGTCACGATCGCCCAGGTCGAGATGCAGCGCCACGGCGTGAGCACGGTCATGCTGCTCGGCCCGACCGAGAGCGTGGTCGTCGCCGACGAGACCGCCGATCCGATCCGGCTCGCCGCCGACCTGCTGATCGAGGCCGAACACGGCACCGACAGCTCGGTCGTGCTGGTGACGCCGAGCGGATCACTCGCTGATGCGGTCGACGCCGAGCTGGAGCGTCAGCTGGCCGACCTGCCCGAGGTCCGTGCGACCGCGGCACGTGCCGCTCTCGGCGAGAACGGCGGTTGCGTGCTCACCGACGACGTGCTCGTCGCCGCCGACGTGGCGAGCGAGTACGCACCCGAGCACCTGCAGGTGGCGGTCGCCGACGACGCGGTCGACGCCGTGGTCGAGCGGTTGGTGAACGCCGGCGAGATCCTGATCGGCCAGCACACCCCGTTCTCGGCCGCCAACTTCGTGATCGGTTGCCCGGCGTCGCTGCCGACGAGCGGCTTCGCCCACGTCAGCTCCGGTGTGACGGCATCGACGTTCCTGAAGCGCACCGCCATCGCCCGCGCCGACGAACGAGCGCTCCAGCGGATGACCCCGTCGGTCGTCGCCCTCGCCGACCACGAAGGCTTCCCCGCCCACGCCGCCGCCCTCCGCAACCGCGCCTGACCCGTCGGATGGGGTCAGACCTCATCCGACTGACCACGATGCCTGGCCGCCGGCAGACCTGGTCGGATGAGGTCTGACCCCATCCGACCGACCCACCAGCGGAGCTGCGACTAGCTGCCGCGCTTGATGCCGGCCTTGGTGAGGGTGGCCGCGGGCACGCCGACGTCGCGCCAGGACGAGTACGAGATGCCCTTGCGGTCGGCGTACGACTTGGCGACCTTCACGAAGTCGCCTTCGAGTTTGGTGAGGTCGACGGCAGAGTTGAACGACTCGAGTTCTTCGGTGAGATCTCGCCGCTCCTGCACCAACTGCAACTCGTCGATCGCCGACGCCGTCTCGAGCTCGGTCTCGATCTTGGCGAGACGCGACTTGATCGAATCGGGCGTGCGCTTACGACCCCGTTTGGGCTTACTGTTGCGGAGTGCTTCGAGGTAGTCACGCACGATGCGCCCTTCGGCGCGACCGCGCTCGAGCGCAGCCTTGTGTTCGTCGGTCATCGATTTCGGGCCACGCTTACCTGCCATGATCACGAGCGTATCCCACGATCTTTATTTCTTTCCAGAGGTTCCGACATGTTCGAATTGGTGAATCACGGTCCCGACACTTTCGTCGGCACCGGTCCGCGATATCCGTGGGGCGGCCTGTACGGGGGTCAGATCGTCGCGCAGGCGCTCCGTGCGGCGGCGCTCACCGTCGACGACGGATTTCGGGCCCATTCGATCCGCGCCTATTTCATCCGGCGCGGCGACCACCAGGAACCGGTGCGCTACGAGGTCGACCGGATCCGCAACGGTCGCAGCTTCGTCACCCGTCGTGTCGTGGCTCGACAGGCCGTCGGGGCGATCCTCAACGCCGAATGTTCGTTCCAGAAGCCCGAAGACTCGCTCGACGTCCAGACGATCCGAGCGCCCACGGTCACCCCACCCGACGAGGTCGAGAACACGGCGTTCTCCGGTGATTTCGACCGCCGTTTCACCGAGCCGACCGCCGAGAACACGGTCGGGCGAGACGGTGAAGGACGGGTGACGG
>JBPEWX010000050.1:0-2005 GCA_052032235.1 Ilumatobacter sp.
TGCGTCGTCGGGCTGCTCGGATCGACGCAACGGCGCGACGCAACGGATCCGACACCTTTCGTCGTCATTCGTCGCTATCTTTTGTGACGCCATGCCCACGTACGTGTACAAGTTCGTCGAGACCGACGAAACCATCGAAATCCAGCAATCGTTCGACGAGGACACCCTCACCGAGGCCGTGCACCCAGAGAGCGGGAAGACCATGCAGGTCAAGAAGGTCTTCCAGCCGGTCGGTGTCACGTTCAAGGGGCAGGGGTTCTACAAGACCGACAGCCGTTCCGGATCGAAGAAGAGCTCGTCGAGCAGCTCGTCGTCGACTGCCACCAGCACGTCGAGCGACAGCTCCTCGTCGAGCAGCGGTTCGAGCGACAGCTCGTCGTCGAGCAGCTCCACCGGTAGCTCGTCGAGCGACTGATGCTGATCCCCCTCGACGACCGAGCCAGCGAGTTCGGCATCGAGGTGGGCGTCATCGGCGGCTCGGGGTTCTACGACTTCATCGACGACCCCGTCGACCTCGAGTTCGACACGCCGTACGGCGCACCGTCGGCACCGATCACGGTCGGCGAGGTCGCCGGCCGGACCGTCGCGTTCCTCCCGCGTCACGGCCCCCATCACGACTACGTCGCACACCGGGTGCCGTTCCGGGCGAACATCTGGGCGATGGCCTCGCTCGGCGTCCGCCACGTGTTCGGACCCTGCTCGTGCGGTTCGCTGCAGCCCGATCTGCATCCCGGTGACTTCGTCGTGGTCGATCAGCTCGTCGACCGCACGTGGGGCCGCGACGCGACGTTCTTCGACCGGGGAGCGCCCGACGACGCTCCGGGCTTCGATCAACCGCTCCATCATCAGGCGTTCGCCGACCCGTACGACCCCGGTCTCCGACGCGCCCTGCTCGACGCCGCACGACGGGTCGGGGTGACGGCCCACGACGGGGGTGCGATGGTCGTCATCAACGGGCCGCGCTTCTCGACCCGTGCCGAGAGCCGTTGGTTCCGCGAGATGGGCTGGTCGGTCGTGAACATGACCGGGATGCCCGAGGCGGTCCTCGCCGCCGAGGCCGGCATGGCGTATGCCTCGGTCGCGCTCGTCACCGACTACGACGCCGGGGTCGACGGGCACGAGCCAGTGACGATGGAGAACGTGCTGGCGGTCATGCGCGACAACATCGCCCGGCTGCGCGACGTGCTCGAACACGCCATCCCCTCGGTCGGCTGACCGACCTCGGGGTCGGCGCGGGTAGCGTCGGGGTCACCGACTTCCCCTCCCACGTATCGAGGAGGGTTGCGATGACGATCATCGACCGCATCGGGAGCTGGACGGCGCTGCTCCGTCGACACTTGGCAGTGCGCCCATGGGTGCGCTGGATCGTCCTGTCGGCAAGTGCCGCGCTGTTCCTCGCCGCAGTGGCCGACCACCGGCGTCAGCTGTCCGCCGAGCGCGACGCCTGGGGTGACACGCAGACGGTGTGGGTCACCGACGCTCCGACCGAGCCCGGTCGGCCGATCGCCGCCTCGCCCGTCGAGCGACCGACGGCCGTGCTCCCCGACGATCCCGTCGCCGACGACCCGTCGGGGTCCCTCGCACGACAGGCGATCGAAGCGGGCGAGATCGTGGTGGGCCTCGACGTCGCGTCGAGGGGCGCGCCCGCCGATCTGATCCCGGACGGCTGGCTGGCGGTGCCGATCGTCGAGGCCGCCTCGTCGTGGGCCGCGGTCGGCGAGCACGTCGTCGTGACCACCGACGGGGTCGTCGTCACCGACGAGGCGAAGGTCGTCGCCGAGTTCGACGGGGCGCCGCTCGTCGCCGTGCCGGCCGACGTCGCCGCGGTCGTGGCACTCGCCAACGACTCCGGCGTCACCCTGCTGCGGCGACCGTGAGTGGCGTCAACCGGCGCCGAACGCGACCGCGATCAGGACGGCGACACCGACCACGATGCGGTACACGACGAACGGCGTGAAGCTGTAGGTCCGAACCAGCGCAAGGGTGCCCCACACGGCGACCCAGC
>JBPEWX010000500.1:0-2409 GCA_052032235.1 Ilumatobacter sp.
TGAGCTGGCCGCGAGCGGTGAGGTCGTCGATCAGCCGCTTGGCATCGTGGCTGCTGTTGCGGTCGGTGAGGGCGACGATCGCATCGTGGATCGCCGACATCCACGGATCGAGCTTCTCCTCGAGGCCGCCGGGCAGGAAGCCGACGTCGGCGCGCCCGACCGGCACGAGCGGACGGTAGATCGCGACTCGCTCGTACAGCCGTTGCTCGACGACCTGTTCGAGCGCCGCCGCGATCGCCAGGATCGTCTTGCCGGTACCGGCCCGCCCGTCGAGGGCGACCACCGAGATGTCGGGGTCGAGCAGCAACTCGAGCGCGAAGCGCTGTTCCTTGTTGCGCGGATGCAGACCCCAGGGCTCCGGTGTGGCGTGCGCCAGGAGGTGCAGGTCGTCCCCCATCCGCCGCGCCAGCGCCGACTGCGAACCCGATCGCACGACGGCGAACTCGTTCTCGCTGACCAGGTCGGCGTCGGTGCCGAGCGCTTCGGCTTCGACGGCGTTCGCAGCGTAGAGACAGTCGACCACCTCGTAGCCGACGTCGAGCACCGTCCATCCGCTCGGCCGTTCGCTCCGGGCACGGGTCGGCTCGTGGGCGGCGGCGGCGACGCCGAGGTGAGCGGCCTTGATGCGCAGCGCGGCATCGTTCGAGATGATCGTGGTGGGCCCGTGGTTGCACTGACCGAGGGCGGCGCCGATGATCCGGTTGTCGGGCACGGCCGGGTCGAGCCCGTGCTCGACGAGCAGGTGCTTCTGGACGCCGTTGATCTCGATCTGGAGCGTGCCGCCGTTCAGCGGGACCGGGTTGGCCAGCGAGCCACCGTGTTGCACCCGGAGCTCCTCGAGCGTTCGCAGCGCGGTCCGGGCCGCACGACCGACGTCGTCGGGCCGGGTCTTGAGCCCGTCGAGTTCCTCGACGACGGTGAGCGGGATGACGATCGCCTGATCGGCGTACGCCTGCACACAGTGCGGGTCGGCCACGAGTACCGAGGTGTCGAAGACGACCCTCGTCGTGGGGGGACTGGTCACCTCCTCCACGGCGTGCGCGGCGTGGTCATGCCCAAGGAGGTCGGTCACGGTTACCCCTGACTGGTCATGCAGGCGGATGTCCCTGCGTGGAGAGAGCTGGTCCCAACAACGGGGCCAGTTGTATCAGGCCCGCCGCGACCGATGGGTGGACCGCGCGAGATTCCGCCCTGACCTGGGGTGATGGCCGACGGTACGGTGAGCGATCGTGAGCGAGCCGTCCGATTGCGTGTTCTGCGACATCGTCTCGGGTGACGACGAGGGCGTCGTCGTGTTCCGCGATGACGTGGCGGTCGGTTTCCTCGACCGCTCGCCGTTGTTCGTCGGGCACGTCCTGATGGTGCCGACGGAGCACGTCGTCACACTCGCCGACCTCCCGCCCGATTCGGTCGGCCCGTTCTTCCGGCGTGTTCAGCACGTGTCGTCCCGTCTGCCCGGGCTGCTCGAGGCGCAGGGCACGTTCGTCGCCAACAACAACATCGTGAGCCAGAGCGTCGCCCACCTCCACCTCCATGTGGTGCCCCGGACCAGAGGTGACGGGTTGCGCGGATTCTTCTGGCCGCGCCGTCGGTACGAGCCCGGTGAAGCGGCCGCGACGGCTGCCGAGCTCCGTCGTGGGTTGGCCGATTTTCAGGATGGCTGACGCCGTCAGACCGTTGCAGTTGAAGGCTCCCAAGATTGACAGATTGCACCTGCAACGAGATGGATAGTTGCAGCGATGTAGTTTGAAGCGTTTGATGGGCCATGCCCGAGGGGCACCGGGGATGTGGAAGTCCCCATCTCCGTCACCGACCCGAAAAGGAATTCACATGACCAAGGCAGAACTCGTCGAGGCCGTCGCCAAGGCAGCCGACGTCACCAAGGCCGATGCAGAGCGCACGATCGATGCGTACTGGGACACGGTCGTCAAGACCGTCAAGAAGGACGACAAGGTGTCGTGGCCGGGCATCGGCTCGTTCAGCCTGTCGAAGCGCGCCGCTCGCACCGGTCGCAACCCCCAGACCGGCGAGCCCGTGAAGATCAAGGCGTCGAAGGCGATGAAGTTCACCGCCAGCTCGACGCTGAAGACCACGCTCAACGGCAAGAAGTGACCGGCTGATGGCAGCGACGAAGAAGGCGGCAGCCAAGAAGGCGCCCGCCAAGAAGGCACCAGCGAAGAAGAAAGCGGCGGCCAAGAAGAAGGCCGCCGCCAAGAAGGCCCCGGCCAAGAAGAAGGCCGCCGCCAAGAAGAAGGCTGCCGCGAAGGCGCCTGCCAAGAAGAAGGCTGCCGCGAAGAAGGCCGCTGCCAAGAAGGCCCCCGCGAAGAAGAAGGCTGCCGCCAAGAAGAAGGCTGCCGCGAAGAAGGCTCCGGCCCGCAAGGCGCCGGCCAAGAAGAAGGCAGCTGCGAA